>JAFGQL010000045.1 GCA_016935695.1 Spirochaetales bacterium | reverse complement strand
GAAGCCGGTGTTTCTGTGACAACTGCATCCTATTCGCTGAACGGCGGAGGTCGGATCAGCGAACAAACGCGGCAAAAAGTGTTACAGGCGGCAGAGCGGGTCGGTTACATACCCAGTGTAAGCGCCCGTGCGCTGAAGGGCCAGAATGCCCGGGCCGTAGGCATTTTTGTGGACGGCGTCGCGGGTCCGGTGTACGGCCAGATAATCGAGGGAGCCCAGGAACGGTTCAAGTCCGAGGGCTGGGGGTTGATAGTGGGGACCCTGAACAGTTCGGTACAGGAACTGGCTGTAAGTCTTGTACGTGATTCCCTGCTTGCAGGTTCTATTGTTATGAACGGGGGGCTTCTTACCCGGGCTGCCGTGGGATTTCTGCTGGAAAAGACACCGTTCATTGTCCTGGATATTGAAAGAAACTTTTTGGAAAAAGCGCCCGGGACCAGCCGTATTTGCAGAATTGAGATAGACAACCGGAAAGGAATGGAAGCACTGTTCAACGAGATTAAGCGGAAAAAGCGCAGCCGTATTGTGTTCCTGGAAGGGCCGTCCAGTTCATGGGACTTTCGTACCAGGAAAGAACTCTTTTTTGACCTGTGTAAAAGGAACGGCTTTCGCGAACCGAAAGTCCTTTCCTGTGACTATAAGGCGCACGGTGCCTACCGCCTGGTAAAGGATACGTTTGCCGCACAACAAAACTACGATGCCATTGTGGCCGCGAATGATGAAATGGCGTTAGGAGCCCTGAAGGCCTTGAAGGAAACGGGCTTGCGCATTCCGGAGGACATCGTAGTTACCGGATTTGATGATATAGAAGCAGCACTTTGGGTGGACCCTCCCTTGACCACCATAAGGGTAGATTACAAGGGGCTTGGTGCGGTAATTGCGGAAAAAATGCTGCAATTGCTCTCCTCGACAACACCGGTACGGGAGAATATCCTGTTTCCAGCGGATTTTGTCGGCCGCCAGTCAAGCGGTTAAAAATATACATAGTTTGTCATGACCCGAGGAGTATGAAGATGAGTGTCAAAAAGAAAGCCTTTAACCCCTATCTCCCCTCATGGGAATATACCCCCGACGGAGAGCCCTATGTTTTTGAAGACCGCGTGTACGTTTACGGTTCTCATGACAGGTTTCGCGGCCATGTGTTCTGCCTCAACGATTACGTGTGCTGGTCGGCTCCGGTCGACGACCTGGGAAATTGGCGCTATGAGGGTGTCATCTATGAAAAAACCCAGGACCCTCTCAACAGCAATGGGCGTATGTGTCTGTATGCGCCTGATGTGACAATAGGCCCTGACGGAAGATATTACCTGTATTACGTTCTGGACAAGGTTTCCGTGGTTTCTGTCGCCGTATGCGATACACCCGCCGGAAAATATTCCTTTTACGGCTATGTGATGTACTCCGACGGTACAAGGCTGGGTGAAAAAGAAGGCGATGAACCTCAGTTCGATCCCGCGGTTCTGACCGAAAACGGAAAAACGTATTTGTATACGGGGTTCAGCTGGCGGACTGATGCAAGCCGTCACGGAGCCATGGTCACGGTACTCGACGCCGATATGCTGACAATTCTGGAGGGTCCAAGGTTTGTTGTCCCCAGCGGGTCCTACAGCAAAGGCACCGGTTTTGAAGGACATGAATTCTTTGAGGCAGCGTCCATACGGAAAATCGGCCGCACCTATTATTTTGTGTATTCCTCGGTGGTGATGCATGAACTCTGCTATGCAGTGAGCGACAGTCCGACCGGCGGCTTTACCTACGGGGGCGTTGTGGTAAGCAATTGCGACATGCATGTCGACAGTTACAAACCGTCCGCAATGCCGGGCTATTACGGCGGAAACAATCACGGCGGACTGGTGAACATTCTGGGGCAGTGGTATGTGTTTTATCACCGTCACACCAATGGAACGAGTTTTTCCCGCCAGGGCTGTGCAGAGAAAATTACAGTAAAGAGCGACGGGAGCATACTCCAGGCGGAGATGACCTCTTGCGGGCTTCATGAAGGACCGCTGCCGGGGAAGGGGGAGTATCCTGCGTATATCGCCTGTAACCTGTTGTGCGGCACTGAATCGGTTTACTCGGGCCTTGGCGGCTGGATGGATAACCGGTTTCCCCTCATTACTCAGGATGGCAGGGACGGGGACGAAGAGCCCGGATATATCGGTAATATGATGGATGGCGCGGTCGCTGGTTTTAAGTATTTTGACTGCATAAATGTTCAAAAGGTGACAATTACTGTAAGAGGGTACTGCCGAGGGGTTTTTCATGTAAAAACTTCCTTGAATGGTCCGGTTCACGGGAGCATTAATGTTGATTACACGAATGTCTGGACAGACTATTCCGCAGAGATACCCCTTCCTGACGGTGTACAGACTGTCTATTTTGAATATTCAGGCGAAGGAAACGCAAGTCTGGCTTCTTTTGCATTATGTTGAACAGACTTGAATGAAGACCTTCACGGAAAAACTTTCTGCGCATTCAGCGTGTAAAACTTTGAATGCCGGTTATGAATTGATAAGGAGATTTTGTGAATAAAGGATTATTTCCCAGATATGCTTCCGGCATTATCATTCTGTTGTTGTCCCTCACTTTTGTACTTTCGTCGTGTGCGAGCGGCCTTGCCCGGCCATCGGTGGCAGAAGGCCTCTTCGAGAAGGTGTCCTATGATTCTCAAACAACCGGTACCTCAAGAAACTGCTGGGTATGGGTACCTGCGGGAACAGCCGATGGAGCTGCATTGCCTGTTTTGTTTGCCCTCCATGGAATTGGCGGGACCGAGGATGAATGGGTGGATAATATTCAACCCCAACGTATCCTTGACCGCATGGTTGCAGACGGCGCAATTACACCGATGATCGTGGTATTCCCCAACGGCCGCGCCATGGCCGATGATTCCGTTCCTTCTGATGTGTATGGTGAAGAAGCAGTCGCGGCATTTGCAAACTTCGAGAACGACCTGCTCAATGATCTGATACCCTTTATTGAGGATAATTTTCCCGCGGCGTCAGACCGTCTGAACCGCGCGGTGTGAGGTCTATCCATGGGGGGAGGCCAATCACTCAATTTCGGTTTGGGCAATCCGGATGTATTTGCCTTTGTGGGGGCTTTTTCCGCGGCGCCGAATACCGACGTTTCGTCATTCAGCCTGGATGATGAAGCTGTACGGCCCAGTGTCATCTGGCTGTGCTGCGGAGAATCGGACGATCTTCTGTTTGTAAGCCAGAATGTTGATGCCCATCTGACGGCTGCGGGAGTTCCCCATACCTTCCACACAATGAGCGGTGGCCATGATTTCACAGTCTGGCGTTTTGGTTTTACCGAGTTTGTTAAGCTCATATTTTGAGTGATCAGAGGCAGCAATTGCTGCCTCTTTTTTGTCTCAGGGGAGGTTGTTCAGGAACTCGGACAGATATGTCATGAAACTCTTTTGGTTGTCATACCGGATCAAATGCCCTGTCCCCGGAATATGAGCGGTTTTTACGAGGGGGTTCGTGCGTTGTGCTTCCTGTGCCATCTCCTGTGATACAAAAGCTCCGCGGTCCCTGTCACCGGTAATAAGCAGTAAAGGCATTGTGATGTCCTTTAGCTCATCAAGCCAACGTATACCGTTTTTATGAAGTTTTTCGGCCAGAGGTTCAATGATTCGCTGGTCCAGTTGCTTTTTACTGTGGCACATAAACTGGCGAAGCTCATCAGGCCATGAAGGATTGTCCCTCCTGCATTCCGCTAACAGCTCATCGTAGGTTCTTTCGGCCAGACTCTTTGCCCAGGTTATTACAGGCGGTTCTTCCCGGGGCAGGTCAGGTAATTGTTCTTTCCTGGTAATGGGCTGCCAGGGCGGGTCCTCTAAAATCAGTGCTTTTACCAATGCGGGGAATCGCAGACCGAGCTCGAAACTCACCATTGCTCCCATGGAATGGCCGCATACAATTGGCCGGTCAAGATTCAAAGAACAGATCAGGTCGGCTACATTTTGGGCCATATCGATCTGTTGTCCCTGAATATACCTGGAAGACAAACCGTGGCCGGCCATGTCAGGCAGAATAATGTCGTAATGTTCCTTCAGTTCTTCTGCAATAGGATACCAGCACAAGCCGTTATCGGTAAATCCGTGAATGAATACCATTGGAGGTTTTCCGCCGGGGGAGGTCCTATGGTAATGGATTTGTGTTGTGTTACTGTCCATCGTCTGATGTTCAAGCATAATTTTCATGCCGTCTGTCTCCGGAGATATAAGAAAGTATCGTTATTATATGCGTAAACGAACACATATAAAAGTGTGGTAATTGTCCAAAGAATAAAATTATTTCAGACGGATTTTCCATTGACAGCTCAAAAACCCCATATTACTATACCTTCGAATTGTGTAGTATTTTAATGTTAAGCGGTAACGTAAACGCTTAGTAAAATAAAACACGCATATACTGTGATTTATATGAAAAAAGATTGACAGAGCAAAAAGACTAGGCAGGGTCCAGTTAACACAGAAAAAGAAACAACGGGATTTTGCCAGCTTAATAATAGAAAGGAGAAGAAAATGAAAATGATGAAGTATCTATCCGTTGCTATCCTTTGTTTTCTGAGTGCTTCCCTGTTTGCGAAAGGCGGTAAAGAGGACCTGGCTGCGTTAGCGGCAAAAGATCCCCGTTATCCCATTACGCTTTCAGTCTTTACTCAGCAACCACGGCAGCAGCCGGACGCGGACAACAAGGTATACAAATACCTGAAAGAAAAGCTCGGTGTCACCATTAAGTGGGACATCCTTGTAGGTGAAATAGCCCAGAAACGCGGTGTCATGATCGCAGGTGAGGATTATCCGGACCTGATCGAGATCAATGAAACACAATTCATAGAGGCCGGTGCACTTATTCCTCTTGAAGACCTTGTAGAACAGTACGGTCCGAACATCAAGAAGCACTTCGGGCGGCATTGGGACAGTCTGCGGTCGGATGACGGTCATATTTACTATCTGACAAACTGGGGCGTGTACCACGGCAGAAATCAGAATCCTGATTACAATCAGTCAGCCCTCTGGGTCCAGAAAGAGGTACTCAAGGACGCGGGATACCCGAAAGTTGCCACCATGGACGAGTATTTTGACCTGCTCAGCAATTATGCCAAAAAGCACCCCACAGTAAACGGTCAGCCTACCATTCCTTTTACCATTCTGACTTATGACTGGCATGCGTTTTGTCTGTGGAATCCGCCCAATTTCCTTGCCGGATATCCGAATGACGGCAACGGTATTGTCGATCCGGAAACCAGGAAATACAAGACCTTTTTCACCATGGATATTTCAAAACGCTGGTTTAAAAAACTGAACGAAATGAATCAGCAAGGACTGGTGGACCGCTCTGCGTTTACCGACAACTACGACCAGTATCTGGCAAAACTTGCATCCGGCCGTGTGCTGGGAATGCATGATCAGGGATGGCAGTTCGGCAACGCCAACAGCTCTCTGCGTGACCAGGACATGTATAATCGTACCTTCGCGCCGCTTCCCATTGTATTCGATGAAAACATCCGTCCGCGGTACCGGGATTGGCCGGAACCCAATCTGGGGCGTGGTGTCGGTATCAGTATTAATGCGAAGGACCCGGTACGGATTATCCGTTTTATCAATGAGCTTTTATCCGAAGAAGTACAGCGTGTGATTGAATGGGGTATTGAAGGAGACGACTGGCAGTTCAATGATAAAGGCGAGCCCTACCGTACTCCCCAACAGCGTGAAGACTGGAATAATTCGTCCTGGCAGGAACAGAACCGCGCGTTGTTGATCCGCGATGTGTTTCCGACATGGGAAGGGTCCTGGACCGACGGATACCCGACAGAACTGAGCTACTACTACCCTGAACGGAAAGCAACTCTTATGAAAGAAGACCAGGAATTCCTGGAAGCTTACAAAGTGGGAAGTTTTGCTGAATTTGTAGACGCGGATCCTCCGCCAAATTCAATCTGGTATCCTACCTGGAACATGCCCAATCCTCCTGACGGGTCCGACGCACAGATTGCCCTCCAGCGTTGTGATCAGACAATGAGGAAGTATCTGTCGATGATCATCCTTGCCAATCCCGGCGATTTTGACAAACTGTGGACGGAATATGTTGACCAGATGAACAAAAACGGCATTGCGACCTATGAAGCGTATATGCAGGAACAGCTGGATAAACGTATTGCCGAAAGAACGAAATAGGCTCTATAGATCCTCCTTGGTTTTAGACTATATGTAAAAATGAATGGGACAGCGGAAAATGCTTCCGCTGTCCCGATTTTTCGGGAAAACTTGTTAATGAGCGCAGGTAATATTTTTCACGGGAGAACGAATAGTGAAGCGGCAATCCGGTTTTATATGGAAACTCTACACACAGCGGCAGCTTCTTGTCATGTCGATACCGATTATGCTGTATGTGATACTCTTTTCCTATGTGCCACTATGGGGATGGACGATGGCCTTCCAGAATTTCAAACCTGCCAAATCGTTTTTTGAACAGGATTGGGTAGGCTTGAGATGGTTCTCCTTCCTTTTTTCCGATGAAGTGTTTTTACGCACCATACGGAATACGGTGGCAATGAGTTTCATTAATACCTCATTGGGTTTTGTTACCGCCATCGGTTTTTCACTCCTCCTCAATGAGGTAAAACACCTCATGTTCAAGCGGTCCATCCAGACCATATCCTATTTGCCCCACTTTCTTTCGTGGGTAATCGTAACGGGCCTTGTTTCCAACATGCTGGCAGTAGAAAACGGCGCTGTGAATGATCTTTTGATGTTTCTGGGCATAATAAAGGAACCCATATTATGGCTTTCCGTGCCCAATTATTTCTGGGGAATTATCGGTGCCACCTATGTATGGAAAGAAGTAGGATGGAACACCATAATATATCTGGCCGCCATTTCGGGGATTGACCCGACAATGTATGAATCAGCCGAAATAGACGGCTGTAACAGATACAGAAAGATGTGGCATATTACCCTGCCGTCCATCCGTCCCACTATTGTGATCCTCCTTATCATGAGCATCGGCCGCATCCTGGACGCGGGGTTTGAAATGCAATACCTGCTCAGAAACGGGCTGGTGCAGGATATGTCGGATACTATTGATATTTATGTGCTCATGTTCGGGCTGCAGCGTTCCAATTATTCGCTTGCGACTGCGGCAGGGCTGTTCAAGAATGTAGTGAATATCAGCCTCATATTCGTGGCTAACTGGATTGCGAAGAAAAACGGACAGGAGAGGCTGGTATGATGAAAATAAATATATCCGCAACCAAAATTGAGGATATAACGTTTAACGTTTTGAATGCCCTGCTGATGGTCCTGTTGTCCGCAATTACCCTGTACCCGTTCTGGAATACGATAGCTGTATCGTTTAACGAGGCACTGGATACGGTCCGGGGCGGCATAAACCTTTTACCAAGAAAATGGACACTCTATAACTACAAGGTGATTTTTTCCAATTCCGCGATATTTCACGCTTTCTTTATTTCGGTAGCCCGTACTGTCATAAACATGGTAACCAGCGTCTTTTTTACCGCGATGATCGCCTATGTGCTTTCCCGTAAGAACTTTGTATTCAGAAAGCCTTTTACCGTACTTCTGGTGTTGTCAATGTATGTGAACGCGGGTTTGATCCCCACGTATTTCCTCATGAAAAACCTGCATCTCCTCAACAGTTTTTTGGTATATATCATCCCGGGGATAATTTATGCGTTTAATTTCATTGTTGTCAGGACCTATTTACAGACCATTCCGGAAAGTATTATAGAATCAGTAAGAATTGACGGAGGCAGCGATTTTACTATTTTTCTGAAGATCGTTCTTCCTTTATCCAGACCTGTTCTGGCTACCATCGCCTTGTTCGTGGCGGTTGGCGCGTGGAATATGTGGTTCGATACCATGATCTACAATTCCGGCCGGTCGGAACTGCACACTTTACAGTACAAACTCATGGAATATCTCCAGTCAAGCCAGGCACAGTCCCGAAGCGCTTCCGATGTGGGCTCCATGTCTTTGTCCCAATCGGTGAGCGTAGTGACGCCTGTGAGCATACGGGCGGCAATTACCGTGATCGCGGCCCTGCCCATACTGGTTGTGTATCCCTTCATGCAGCGGCATTTTGTGGTAGGGTTAAATGTCGGCGGAGTAAAGGAATAATTATCATACTCCGGTAAACAGCCCATGTACTTCATATTTTCCTCATTCAAGATGCTGCACCGGCCGCACTGGCAGGTTGCCGCTTTCGGCTCCCCCAAAGAAATCATTACAGACGGTTTTTCTCCAAATTCTCTTGTCATCTATTGAAAAGCCTAGGTGATTTTCCAATACTTAAATGAAAGAGAAGAATTCAAACAAACAGGATACGAACCATGATGTGGATGTATATCCTATTGCTCGCCATGTCTGTCTCATTATATGTCTACCCAAACGGGGTCGTTCCTGCGCTCATTGCGGTAGTGTGTGGTGCCCTGGCCATAAAGGCCATAAAGGAAGGTCGGGCTAAAACCCGGAAATCTGTGTCCCCGACGGTCACGGATGCTGTCCATTCCGGATCGGGGATGGAGGATGAAGCAAACCGTGTAACAGATCCCCGGCTTAAGGATCTGGAAGATACGATTGCGAAAAATGCCCGGGATCTACAGGCTTTTGCCGGCGCCCGGGAAGAGATTGCCGTGGCGGTCGCGGATTTCGGCCAGGCTATCTCGGTGGTTGAATCCCTGTCGGACATCGTAATTTCAAAGACCGAGAACTCATCAAAAGATTTGAGTACCAGTATTTTTTCCATTTCAGATAATTCCAAACGGGTTACCGAAGAAATAAAGGAACTTCTTATTGAAATATGCAAAGGTGAGGACAGTCTTGAAAGTGACATAAAGAAACTTACAAAGGAAGTTGATAAGCTTGACCTGGTCATGAAAGATTTTCAGATTATGTCATCTGAATACGGCCAGAACACGGATGTGCTGGAAAAGAATGTAGACGGTATCAGCGAGTACTCAAGGGCCATTACCGATCTCGCGGACAAAACCAACATCCTTGCAATAAACGCGTCTATTGAAGCAGCCCGGGCCGGTGAATACGGCAAGGGTTTCCGTGTCATTGCGGGAGAGGTTCAAAAGCTTGCAAAACAGTCTAAAAGCATTTCGGAAAACATTAATACTTCCATTCTGAAAGTAGGAACCCAGTTGGTGAAATCCAGCAAGAATCACAAGGAGATCATGGAGTCCGGGGTCAAGGCCATACGGCAAAGCCAGAAAAACCTGCTGGAGGTCACTACTATACTGACTCCCCAGGTGGCGCTTTTAGGCGAAGGTATTAATGAATCGGAAACCCTTTCCTCTTCGGTAACTGCTGATTTGAACGCCATCATTGTGTCTCTCCAGTATCAGGACAGCATTCGGCAGATTCTGGGACACGAGATAAACCTCCTTAACGAGCTGAGAGGAATCATGGAGAATGTGCTCGTTTCCTCGGGAAACGGGGTACCAAAGACAGGAGACAGAGAGCGGATTTTGGATCTTGCCAAAAAGTATTTTACGGTTCGGGATGAATGGCTTGCCTTCGGATTGAATATTGACGAAGGAAGCATGGAAAACCAGGATGAAAGTCTTAAAAATGTGACAATTTTCTAGGGAGGATCACGGTGACTATTTTTTGTGTAGACGACAGCAGCACCATTCGGATGCTGGTAAAAAAGGCTCTTGAGCCGGAAGGATACACTGTGTTAGAGGCGGAAAACGGAAAGGAAGCGCTGTCCCACAAGGACATTGCCGGCGCCGATCTTTTTCTTGTAGACGTGAATATGCCGCAGATGAACGGGTTTGAGCTGGTTAAAAACATTAAGCAGGATACCCGTTTATCTTCAAAGCCGGTGATATTCCTTACGACAGAAAGCGCTCTGGAAAAGAAAAACGAGGGTAAGGATCTGGGCGGGGCGGGATGGATAGTAAAACCATTTGAGCCGCCCGCCCTGATCAAAGTTATTAAAATGTTCTCTTAAAATATAAGGCGGTTTTTTTATGCGTAGTGCGGACCTGTTAGCGAAACTTACCACATTTTCTTTGGGCGATCTCGTAGCCATGAGTGAGATTCGGGACATCTTTGATGAATTGCTTTCTTCTGATGAATTGAACGATAAGGAATCCGAATTATGTAAGGTCCTGTACGCAGAGTTCAAAGGATTGAACAAACAGGGTGAACAGGATCAAAAGGAGCGGATTCTCTCGGGAATAAAAAAAGGAATCGAACGGTTTGTAAAAACCCGTACTCCCGCGCCTGCTCCCGCTGCAGAAAAAGCTCCGGCCGCTGTCCAGAAAATGGACATGGATGTGCTGTTAAGTTTTATTGCCGAGTCCCGGGATCATCTGGAGCACATAGAAGAGAAAATCATGGATCTGGAGACCGGCTATAATCCGGATCTGGTAGATGAAATTTTCCGTTCCATGCACACCATAAAGGGCGTTGCTTCTTTTCTTGGCCTGCCGCGCATAAAAACCTTGAGCCATCTTCTTGAGTCAATCCTGGATAAGCTCAGGCTGCAAGAATTGACGCCGGAAGGTGGTACTATAGATCTGCTTTTGTCCGGTACGGATATTCTTAACAAACTTGTGATGGATCTGGATGAAAAGACCAGCAGGAAGAACGTAAAAAAAGAGAATGTCGACATTGTAGAGATGGATATCGATATAGTGGAGTTTACCGGACGCCTGGAGGAGCTCATCCGCGGTAATGTCCCTGCGCAAAAGACCGCAGGTCCGGACCAGGGGGATGACCTGGTGACAGCGGATATGAGGCAGAAATTCATCGGTGAGTCACTGGATATGCTGGATGAAATCGAACAGTCCATCCTGGATTTGGAAAAATCAAACGACAGTACCAGACATATAAGCGATGCCTTCAGGACCATTCACACCATTAAGGGAAACGCGGGCTTTTTCTGGTACGGCAAGGTAGAGTACATCTGCATGAACCTGGAAAACCTTCTGGATGTACTGCGTAAAAATGAAGAAGTGCTCAGCGTGGATACGGTGAACTCCCTTCTGAACGCCGTTGATTATCTGAGGAGGACTCTTCATGAGATTGACAGGGGCGAGGTTCAGCCCGGCGAGTATGATGGTACTTCTATTGATATTTTCGGCGGTCCCGAACCGGGTTCCCAGCTGGGAGATATCCTCGTCTCTATGGGAGAAGCCAGATCCGAGGACATTCAGGATGCCCTGCAGCTGCAGAACATGAAACTCGGGGAAATCCTCATTGAGCGGGGAGTTACCAGTGAAACAGCGGTCAACCATGCCCTTGCCCGGCAGGAAAAAATAACCGGGAACACCGAAGGGAAACAATACGCGGCGAAGCGTAAAGATATACGGGTGAATACCGACAGGCTTGATCACATGTTCAATCTCATGGGCGAGCTTATCACCGCGGAGGCCATGGTGATCCATAATCCGGATATTGCGGGGCAGGATCTGCCGAATTTCTCCAAGTCTGCCAATTATCTTTCCAAGATTACCAGGGAAATGCAGGAAGTAACCATGTCCATGCGGATGGTGCCACTAGAAGGGCTTTTCAGTAAAATGCGACGTCTGGTTCGGGACCTTTCACGGAAGTTCGGCAAGGATGTGCGCATAACCATCAGCGGCGAGGACACGGAAATGGACCGTAACGTGATGGAGGAAGTTTCCGACCCCCTTGTGCATATCATCCGCAACTCCATAGACCATGGTATAGAAAACAGGGATGTGCGTATCAAAAAAAAGAAAACAGATTTCGGCACAATCCACTTGAGTGCCCGTTATGAAGGAAATGAAATTTGGGTAATCATACGGGATGACGGTAAGGGGCTGGACAGGGAAAAAATCCTGGAAAAGGCTTTAGCCAAAGGTCTTGTGACGAAAGACCAGGAAATGTCGGATAAAGACGTCTTTCAGTTGATTTTCATGCCCGGTTTTTCAACTGCGGAAAAGGTTTCCGAGATTTCCGGCCGCGGTGTAGGAATGGATGTGGTCAAAAAAAATATAGATAAGCTGAGGGGGAAGGTAGATGTTGAGAGTGTAAAAGGTGAGTATACAGAGATCGTTCTGCGCATACCTTTGACACTGGCCATCATAGACGCGGTCACCGCCCGTGTGGGAACCATGCTCTATTCAATCCCCATAAACGATATTACTTCCTTTCAGAAACCTTCACGTTCGCAGCTGACCAGAACAGATACCCGCAGTACCGTGTTCAATCACCGCGACAAACTGGTCCCTGTTGTTGACCTGGCCGAGTTTTTCCACGTGGCAAAGGAGCGGGAACAGATGGAGGACGGTATCTTCATTGTAGTGAACAACGCGGATAAGACTGCCGCTCTCTGCGCAGACGAAATAGTCGGATACCGGCAGGTGGTTATAAAACCGTTGCCTGAGTATATCGGAACCATGAAAGCGGTCTCCGGGTGCAGCGTACAGGAGGACGGCGATGTAAGCATGATCCTGGATGTCCACGCCCTTTGCGACCAGTCGATAGGTTAGTCATGGAAGTACTGCCGGTCCTGCTCGATATTTCCGATAAGGAGTTCAGAAAAATCTCGGAACTTGTGTACGCGAATTTCGGAATAAATCTTACCGACAAGAAAAAGGCCCTGGTAAAAGGCCGTCTTAACAAGGTGGTCCGAAACAGGGGCTGTAAAAGTTTCGATGAATATTATCAGGCAATCCTGGGCGACACAAAGGGAGAAATCCTGATTGAGCTGATTAACCAGATTTCTACCAATCATACCTTTTTTTTCCGCGAGAAGGCGCACTTTGATTATCTTGCAGATGACGTGTTGCCCCGGTTGCTTACCGAGATAGAACCTGATGATCTGAGGATCTGGTGCGCGGGCTGTGCAACAGGAGAGGAAGCCTATTCCCTGGCAATCACCTTGCGGGAGGCGGTCAAGGACAAGCGCAGTTTCAGGGGCCGGGTCATTCTTGCGACGGATATTTCGGTCAAGGCCTTGGAAACCGCCCAGCGGGGAGTCTATTCACGGGAACGGGCGGGAAACGTGAGCGATTCCATACGCCGGAAGTATTTTGACCAGCTGCCGGATTCATCCTTCCAGGTGAAACAGGAGCTGATGGATATTGTTCTTTTCCGGCGCCTGAATTTCCTCTCCCAGACCTATCCCTTTAAAAGCCGGTTTCATATCGTGTTTTGCAGAAATGTCATGATTTATTTTGATACGCCGACTAAAGAAACCCTCATACATAAGATCTCGCAGGTTACCCGTGACAACGGATATCTTTTTGTAGGCCACTCGGAAACCCTTGGCAGAGAGCAGCAGTTGTATTCTTATGTGCAGCCGGCAGTGTATATGAAGGCCGTCCATGATTAAGGTGCTTATTGTGGATGATTCGGCCCTTGCCCGCCAGATGCTGTCCCAGGGTTTATCCAGGTTTTCCGACATAGACATAGTGGGTACAGCTTCCGATGTTTTCGCCGCCCGGGACAAAATTGTTTTCAAGAAACCCGATGTGATAACCCTGGATATAGAAATGCCAAAAATGGACGGTATAGAGTTTCTGCGCCGTCTCATGCCCCAGTATCCGCTTCCTGTGATTATAGTGTCGGCATTATCAAAGCCCGGCGCCCGTGTGACCCTGGACGCCCTGGATCTGGGAGCGGTCGATTTCGTGCTGAAACCCTCCAGCAGTTTTGGTATCCACCTTGAGCAGGTAATCGAGGATCTCCATGAAAAAATACAGGTCGCGAGCAGAGTGGATGTATCTAAATACAAGCGCATATTCAATCCGCGGCCTGTTTCCGTACCGTACAAACTGTCGGCTTCTACCGACAAGCTCATCGCTATCGGTGCTTCAACCGGCGGGACTGTAGCCATTCAGTCTATTGTTGAACAGCTGCCAGCCGACACCCCGGGCACGGTAATTGTCCAGCATATGCCGCCGGGGTTTACGACCATGTTCGCTGAACGGTTGAACAGGTCGACCCCTCTTGAGGTAATAGAGGCAAAGGGCGGCGAGCGCATTCACAGCGGGCTTGTGTTTCTGGCTCCCGGCGACAAGCATCTTTCGGTTTGCAAAAAGGGCGGATATTTTTACACAGAATGCCGTCAGGGTGAGCGGGTGAGCGGCCATACCCCTTCGGTGGATGTGCTGTTTCATTCCGTTGCTGAGCATGCCGGGGCTAATGCTGTTGGCGTCATTCTTACCGGCATGGGAAGGGACGGCGCCGACGGACTTAAGGCCATGAAGGATCAGAAAGCCATTACCATCGCCCAGGATGAAAAATCATGCGTGGTATACGGAATGCCCAAGGAGGCTGTCGAATGCGGCGCTGTTGACATGGAACGTGATATAAAAGATATTCCCTCGGAAATCGTAAAGGCGGTGAAAAGGTTGTCCAATGAGAATTGACATAGGTATAGGCCAGCTGGATGTATCATCACGGCCAGAAGACGAGTTGAAGACCTACGCCCTCGGTTCCTGCGTCGCGGTCATGCTGTGGGACAAAGTCAGAAGAATCGGCGGCATGATACATATTGCTCTGCCTGAATCCCAGATCAACAAAGAAAAGGCGGCCGTCCAGCCCGGATATTTTGCCGACACCGGTATCGATACTCTGGTCGGTAAATTCAGGGCCCTGGGCGGCGACCCGAGGACTACGGTCATAAAGCTGGCGGGCGGCTCGAGTCTTATGAATGACAACAATACCTTCGATATCGGGCGGCGGAATGTTATCGCCGCCAAACGGTATCTGTGGAAATACGGAATGGGTGTGGTGAACGAAGATGTCGGCGGCAAAATCAGCCGCACGGTGAGTTTGTTCGTGGGAACAGGCCAGGTATTGTTGAACAATGCAACCAATAAATGGGAATTATAGGGGAATATGCGCATGGAACACGGCTCCATTTTAATTGTAGATGATTCGGAAACTTCACGAATGATAATCAAGCGCTGCTTCATGATCGCGGGGTACGGAGAGAGTGATTTTTATGAAGCGGAAGACGGGTTAAAGGCCCTTTCCTTTCTTTCACGTCAGACAGTGGACTTGATAGTGAGTGATCTGAAAATGCCGAAGATGGACGGAAGTACGTTTATCAAAAAAATCAGACTGAACGAGAAAACAGCGAATATTCCTGTGGTTATCATATCGAGTATCGGGAACGAGGCCATGGAAGAAAACCTGAAGGAATACAATGTCCGGGCGATTGTGAAGAAACCCGTGTCTCCGGCAAAAATCATAGATATTATGGAGGAATAGAGTGGATACCCAGTCTCACGCACTTCCTGATGCAATAACAGTCAAAGATAGCCTGGAAAGGGCAGTGTCCGCCACTTTCGCGGAGATGGCGTTTATTGATGTGAATCCGGTAGATCCCCAGCCGGTGGACAGCCGCCAGATAACCAGTATAGATATTGCATCTCCCTTTCGGGGCAGAATTATTGTAAGGCTTCCCCTGGAAGTTAAAAAGAATATTGTCGAATATGTACATGGTGTCGGCTGGGATACATTGAATCCCGACCAGATAGATGATTGTCTTTTAGAGCTGCTTAATGTAGTTGGGGGTACTTTTTTATTCAATCTGTACGGAGAAGGCATGTCCTACAAGGTACTTTTTCCTGAAATGATATTCGATGAATCTGAATTGACAGGGGGGGCTCCGGATGTCGAAATATATTTTGATGCCGAAGGGACAGTCTTTTCGGTTTCGTTTACCTATGAGAAATAAGCAAGGAGCAGTGTATGAAAATCCTGGTTGTCGAGGATGATTTTGCGAGCAGAAAGCTCTTGAGGAAATACCTCACCGAATTCGGCGAAGTTGATGTCGCCACAGACGGAAGGGACGCGGTGCAGGCGATGAAAGTTTCCCTGGAGGAACAGGCACCGTATGACGTCATATTTCTGGACATCATGCTGCCGAAAATGAGCGGTCAGGACGTACTCAAGGAAATCCGGCTTTTGGAGAAGGAGCACGGAATATTCGGCTCAAAGATGGTGAAGATCATCATGACGACGGCGTTGAATGACGCTCAGAACATAATGACGGCTTTTAACTCCCAATGCGAGGCCTATATAACAAAACCGATCGATAAACCCAAAATTATCAAGGAAATGAGGGATCTTGAGTTAATCGATTGATATAAGGTCAGAGAAACGGATTCCTTCTCCGGCCCCTATGGTCTTGACGGCTTTAGCGCCGAGTATAAGGTCCAGATATTTAGGGGAAATTCCCGGGGTCAGGACCTTCTCTGTGCGTAATACGGCCGTGTTGTCCCTGGTGAGGATCTGTCCCTTTTCGATGGCGGTCAGGGCGTGTACCGACCGGTTTGTCCTTCCGTAATTGTCCCTTTCGCTTTCAGAAAGACGTTTGATACCGTCGCCGGAAACCCGCGCTATTCTTTCTGCACCGAATTCGCTTTTCAATATCTGGATCGCCGGGTTTTTTTGCATTGACCATAATTCCAGTGTCCGTGCGGTCATGAGGCCGAACTGGGCAGGCTCAAGGGCAATCGGATCGTCGAGACCGGAAGTGTCATGTGACAGTGTAATGTGTTTCTCTATCAGTTTGGCCCCGTAAAGGGCCGCGAGCGCGGGAACCAGGTAGGGATGAAGAGAATGGTCCGATATGCCGGTAAGGCAGCCGAATATTTTTGACAGTGTGTGAATGAGAGCCGTATTGTATTCCTCTTCCGGTGCGGGATAACTGGTGATGCAATGGAGAAGCAGCGGCGGCTTGCTAAGGGTGTCGAAAGCCTCTTCTATGTCGGCGAGCCGCGAAACCCCGGTGGAAAGAATTACCGGAATTCCGTAGCTGTCGACTTCTTTTAACAGCGGCAGGTGGTTCAACTCAGGGGAAGCAATTTTCATTCCGTCCAGCCCAATTCCGAAGAGGGCGCGGGCGCTGTTAATGCCGAAAGGGGTACAAAGGAAACCTATTCCGTGCCGGGCACAGTGTTCCTTGAGTTCCTGGTAAAAATGCGGAGGTCGTTCAAGCGAGGCGAATACTTCGTACAGCGGCGTGGGGCCGCCGGGGAGATCGACCATCCCCGTATTGGGGTGAATTATTTCATCTGCAATCACGTACTGGAATTTTGCGTAATCGGCGCCCGATTCCTTTGCGGCGTGGATGAGCTCTCTGGCTTTTTCCATGTCCCCGCCGTGGGATGTGCCTATTTCGGCCACAAAGAGAGGCGGTGAATCATGGGTGAGGGTATGCCCTCCGAGACTGAAGCCCATGTACATATTCTACCAGAAAAGAGAAAAATACTCGACAGACAAGATAAAATTAAGTAGGATTTGTCCATAGACATCGGAAAAACGGAGGTACAAAAATAATGACGCAGATTGTGTGCGATTATTCAAAAAAAGTCATTCCCAATGCTGAGCGGAATGTAAACTATGTGACGGTGCTTGACAAGAACCTTTCCATGGATGCAAGCGCAGAACTTGAGCTGCGCATCCGGAAAAAAATGAAGACATTTTCTGACTATTCACTGAAGAATTACCGGGAAGTACTGAAGAGCACCCTGGACAGTATGTGTAAATAGCCGGCGGATACTCTGTTCCGGCAAAAGAAAAGCCTTTGTACGCCGACAGCATACAAAGGCTTATTTTATGTGGTGGATGTATATCAGTTGGTTTTTGGTCCTATTAACGAAAATCCGCAGTAGGGAACCAGCGCCCCGGGTATGGCAATGGATCCGTCTGCCTGCTGATAGTTTTCCATGAGGGCGATCACCGCCCGGGAAATGGCAATGGCGGTGCCGTTCAGCATGTGGACAAACTCGGTTTTTCCTTCCCGGGTTTTGTACCGCACACCGAGTCTGCGGGCCTGGTAATCGGTGCAGTTTGAAGTGCTGGTAATCTCACCCCAGCCGCCGTTTTCTCCCCGGCCGGGCATCCATGCTTCCAGGTCGTATTTCCGGTAGGCCGGCGCGCCAAGATCGCCGGTACAGGTATCCACCACTCGGAAGGGTATGCCTAAACCGGTGAACATCTCCACCTCTATGCCCTTCAGTTCCTGGTGAATGTTGTCAGAGTCTTCCGGCAGACAGTACACGAACATTTCAATTTTGGAAAACTGATGCACCCGGTACAGTCCCTTGGAATACTGCCCCGATGCCCCGGCCTCCCGGCGGAAGCAGTGGCTTACTCCTGCATATTTTATGGGCAGCTTTTGGGGGTCAAGGATTTCCTGGGCATGATAGCCCCCAAGGGTGATTTCCGCGGTTCCCACAAGACAGGTACCGGTACCTTCGAGGGTATAAATATTTGATTCCTCTCCGCGGGGATTGAACCCGATGCCTTCCACCACCTCTTCCCTGGCGATATCCGGGGTGATCATGGGGGTGAACCCGTGTTTTCCGAGGAGATCGAGAGCGTAACGGGTGAGGGCAAACTCGAGGATTACCGCCTGGTTTTTGAGGTAGTAGAATTTGGTACCCGAAACCTTCGCGCCGGTATCAAAATCTATCAGGTCGAGGGACTGGCCCAGTTCCACATGGTCCTTCGGTGTAAAGGAGAATTGCGGAATATCGCCGTAGCGCTCGATTTCGAGGTTGTCCTTCTCCTCTTTGCCCACAGGAGCGTCGGGATGGGCCATATTGGGTATGCGCATATGGGCCTGTGACAGAGAGGCCTTGATTTCCTCGAGTTCGGACTCAAGAGCAGCGATTTCGTCTTTGAGGCGTTTTCCTTCCTCTATCAACGGCGTTCGTTCATCGGGGGTTAACGGGCCTTTCATGCGCGCGGCATTTTCGTTTCGCTGCTGGCGGGCATCATCGGCTTTTTGCTGTAACCCGATGCGCCGTTCGTTGAGGTCCAGGACCGCATCGACATCGGCGGTCATGAATCTGTTTGTGATGTTCTGTTTAACTTCGTCTTTGTGTTCTTTGATGAATTTCAGGTCAAGCATTGGTCTTCCTTGTAGTGGTATTCTTCCCTTCGAGTTCGTCGGCCCTGAGGGCGGCAGCTTCAACAGCCTGAATGATGGCGGCGGTAAGCCCTGTTTCTTCGAGTTTTGCGATTCCTTCGATTGTTGTTCCGCCGGGGGATATAACCCGGCTCAAAGCGCTTACCGGATGTTCTCCCGATGCACTCAGGAGCCCTGCGGCTCCCTGCACGGTTCCGAGGGCTATTTCAAGGGATGTCTGGTAGGGAATACCCCGTTTTGCGCCGCCCAGAGCAAAGGCGTGAAGGATCTGAAACACGTAGGCGATGCCGGAGCCGGAAAGTCCGGTGAAGGCGCCGAAAAGGGCCTCGTCGAGGACGACGGCAGTTCCGCAGGCCTGGGCGGCTGTAAGAGCTTCTTCCCTGAACGCCGGCTGCGCGGAAGGACCGTAGGCGACGGCAGTTACCGCTTTACCGATGCCAGCGGCGAGGTTCGGCATGAAACGGACAACCTGACTGGTTTCAAAGGCTTCGCTTATCCGGTCAATTCCGGTCCCTGCTAAAAGGGAAATGATCTGTGCTTCTTTGAAAGCGCCGCCGGCGGCCTGGGCGGTTGCGGCGAGGTATTGGGGTTTTACCGCCAGGACGAGAATATCGGCGTATTCCCTCAAGGATGGGTATGAGGTGAACACCGTCGCGCCGCATTCGGATGAGGCGCCGGAGGCCTTGCGGGCATCAATGTCAAACACCCCGATATTCCAGTCAGGCAGCGCGTGGTGAAGTCCCACTGCCATTGCCTGACCCATATTGCCGTACCCGATAAAACCGACATTACTCATGATTATCCCCTTGCATGTTCACTGACGATACCATGTCATTTATGTAGATGTAAAGATTAACAGCTAAAGAGCTGCAGTGTCAGAGAAAGGATTCCCAGGAGAAGCTGACGGGGCAGCCTGTTGTTTCAAGGTCTGCAAAACGGTGCTGGCGGAGTACTTCGTAGGCGGTGACGGCAGCCGCATTCGAGAGATTCAACGAACGCTGATTATGGGCCATAGGTATGCGGACGGTCTGCAGGGGGAATCGCTGTAAAAGCTGCTCCGGGAGACCTTTGCTTTCCTTGCCGAACAACAGGTAGGTTTCTTCCGGGTATTCCACCTCCGTGAAGCAGCGGGGAGCTTTTGTGGATACCGGGAAAATGGAACGTACGTCTATGCCGTGTAAGAATGCATCAATTGAGGGATGGGTTGTAAGGTCCAGGGAGTCCCAATAGTCCAGGCCCGCCCTCCGGACCGCTTTTTCACTGATGGAAAACCCCAAAGGTTCAATGAGATGGAGCCTGGCCCCGATGGCGGCACAGGTCCGTGCTATATTGCCGGTGTTCTGGGGAATCTCGGGTTCATGCAGTACGATATGGAGTTTCATTAATATACCGACTGGCTCAATGTAACCGGTGCGGGAATCTTCTGAGTACGCAGCATCTCCTCCGGGTCCAGTTGGGCATAGGAAAGATTTTGCCGGAACAGAAGTGCGGGGATGTCTTCCAGTGATTCTGTTACTGCCAGCGCGAGCATACGCAGATGGACCGCGCTCCACACGAAGGTCTCCGGTTTCCGGAAAACGGTCACATATTCGGTTTCCTCCTCTGCTCCGGGAATGAGGACCTGTAGAATACGCGCTTCATATCCTTTACGGATGAGGATATGATAAAAGGCCAGGGCAAAATCCTGTGAATCGCCGCTGGTACCGTTAAGAAAATCATCCGGATGTTGAACCTTATCCGGCGCTGACGGTTCATAACGGTACGACCCGGTGATTGTATCGTACATTTCCCTGACAAAATCGCCTCCCAGATCGTTGATACTCATTATTAGTTCCCCTGTGGGGTCGTCTGCCTGAAAAGCGTTCGACCGGATGGGGTAGGCTATGTTTTCCAGATAACCGGATCCGTCATGTATACCTAAAAGAGGCTGGTCCCTGGAGCCCAGTAGGGTTGCGACGGCAAGGGCTTCCCTGAAGGAAAAAACGCCGTCACGGTCAAGATCGTTGCCACCGTATACTTTGAATATCAAAGAGCTTTTGTAAGTCTTGGTGACCATGTCCTGCCAAAAACTGTTTGTGTACACCAGACGAATGTGGTCATACAGGGTTGACGGAACCTCTATCAGTTCAAACCGGGCGTGAATCCGGGAAGAAGCGTGGGAAAAGCGGAACACACCGTTTCCTTCCTGTTGGACCGAGAGTCCTTGAATGGTACCTGTGTTGCTGGAAAGCTGGCTGAGCTGGTCCCGGACGTACGCCGGTATGACGACGGCCACTGTAAAGGGAGTCGTTGTTTCTGTGTAGCTGCTGGCAGCAAACGCACGGGGGCCGAAGTAGGCGGTGGCACTTCTGTCTTTGTCCCGGCCGAAACGCTCCGGATCCGGATAACGGTACACCCTTACCTCCGGGCGGGCCGAAAGGGCGACAGGAAGGAAAAGGGTAATGACAAGAAGCAGAAGCGGCCGGCGTAAGGAAGATAGAGAGTATTCAGGATTCATAGGCGGCAATTCCCCGGATAAGGAACAGGCATCCGAAGCCTATAAGAATAAGGGCGCATATCCCTATAATGATACGATACGCGCGGTCGTTCAACAGTTTTTTTCCCCGGGTAACGGCTATGGATACGGCGGAATACCATGTGAGGTCTGCCAGTATATGTCCGATAAAAAAAGCCGCGACGCCCCGGTAGCCGAGCTTGGAGGCGGAAAGAATGAAGCCCAGACCGATGGTAGCCCACCAGACAGTCCAGTAGGGGTTGGACAGGCTCAGCACGGCGCCGGTGAATACCAGGGAACGGTAATCGGGTATCGGCGACTTTTTCGACAGTGAAAGTTCCTTCAGTCCGCGGATCATGCCGATACCCATCCAGCCCATGATGAGACCGCCGGTAGTTGACACTGCCACGAAAAACCAGGGAGAGGTCAGAAGCGGGGCGACACCGAGAAACAACAGGGCAATGAGTAACAGCTCAAGGATACCGTGGCCCAGTATGAACAGAGGGCCGGCGGCGAATCCATGTTTTGCTGATTTATCTATTGTGGCCGAAAGCAGGGGCCCCGGCATCATGGCACCGGAAAAGGCAATGAGAAAACTCGAGGCGAAAACAGACAGGGCGGCGGCCACTCAGGCTGATTCCTTTCCGGCGCGGTACCGGAGAATGACAGCCTGTACAAGGGGGATGCCGCCGAGTACCGTGTAGACAGGCATGAACACCAGAATAACGTTCAGGTTTTTATGGATGAATACAGGTTGTATGACTGTCATGACAAGAGCTGTAACCCACAAAAAGCTCCAGGTCCTTTTGCGCCAGCGTGCCCGCATTCCGGGGGGCATACAAAGGGGAACAAGCGCGAAACACGGGTTCAGAAGGGCATTGAAGTTCCAGGCGACAACGGTATGCTCGGTACAGGTCATCAGGAACAGAAGGACTGCTCCAAGAAGGCCGATTATTCCCAGCAGTACCTGCTCATAGATTGCGGAAGTTTTGACAAGAAGAGTATTGCCGGGAATGAGCAGGGCGAAGAGGGGGAGAAGGGCAAGAAGAAGGCCCGCAAGGAGGGGCCTCAAGAGGTAAGCTGCGTTCCCGGGCCGGGCGGGGGCGTCTATTGCTTTGTCGTAGAGGATTTCTTCCCTTGCCACCAGTCCGGGGACAGAGGCGACACCCTGGTAGAGGGCGGAAGGGAGAAACATACTGTCCCACAGACGTGCCTCCCGGTCGATAACGCCTCCCTGGCCGTACATGAGCCACCATTCAATGAAGGGGCTGTGGCCTGTAAAACGGCGGGTCTGTTCCCGGATGGACAGGCCGGAAGACGACGATGCAGCACGGCCAAGGGCTCCGTCCAGGGCGGCGTCGATGAGGTCCCGGGGCCTGGTGGCGCAGTTATCGTCGTAGTGATCGTAACGGTAAACCCGGTTCTCTTTTTTCAGTGCATCGCGGATGCCCTCGTACAGGATATGCTTTTGTTCACTGCTCAGGTTCAGATACTGGCGGACTATCCGCCGGTCCTGGCCTTTGTAGGAAGAAATCTCCCATTGGGCATTTGAAGCCCCCACCATGAAATAGAGTTTCCCAAGGACAAAATTAAGATAGAAATTATCGGCATCGAACTGAAAAAGCCCGAAGTTAATGAAATACTCCTTGTGTTCATCGTGGTCAGTAATGATAAAAGCCGTATGGCCCCACCACACGTACAGGGGGGACCCGGGCCCGATGGTAACTAGGCTTATGTCGATGTCCGGATTTTCAGCGAAGAGGTGAAACGGGGCGGAGATCATCAGCGTCACGAGGAAAATAAACAACGGTATACGGATGGAATCGCCCATGGGATTTACTGCTTTGCCCTGTGCGCCTTGAAATAAAGCCCCGGTCTGTACAGGGTGGTCCGGTTTCTGCCGTTTTTCTTTGATTTGTACAGCGCCTTGTCCGCCCGTTCAATAAGTTCCTGAGCCGTGTATTTAAGGTACTTGTTCACGAAACACACGCCGATGCTCACGGTAATTTTCAGTATGTTGTTCTTGTATTCCATATCCATTTCCTCGATGGACTGCCGGATACGTTCCGCGGCTTTCCATGCGGATTCCTGGGAACAATCAACCAGGAGCACGACAAATTCCTCACCGCCGAAACGGGCGGGAATATCTTCTTTACGAACACAAGATTTTAACACCTTCGCCAGTGATTCAAGGGCAATATCTCCCGCAAAATGTCCGTGGGTATCGTTAAATATTTTAAAATGGTCCACATCGAGGACCACTAATGCGAGAGTGGTGTCATGGCGGTGAACACGGGCAATTTCCTCATCAAGGCGCCGCTGGAAAAAGCTGTGATTGTAGATTTTTGTTTTACGGTCGGTAATGGCGTGGCGGTGGTGAATATTGTTCTGTATGCTTACCGAAGTAAAGGCCATAAGCCGCGCGATGTACGACAGTTCTTCTCTGGTATAGTCGTCGCCGAGGATTTTCCTGCTCAAAACGATGATACCGTGAAACCCGCCGATTCCGATGATGGGTACAATAAGGTCGGGAGACAGGGCTTCCAGCTGGCCGGATATATCCTTGTTTTTCATCTGGTATTCAAAGAGAGAAAACTGGATGGGATTAGGATATTTGAGGAAGAAATCGCGTACCGCCGAGATATTGTAAAAAGACATATCGGTAGAAACGAGCTGTGTATTTTTGAACACGAAGGTTTCGCCCAGTTCCTCAGATGCTTCATCGAAAAGCACGAATGATATGGCCGATGGAATGACTTTGTTGAGAAGATGGGTAACAACAAACTGCAGCAGTTCTTCGATGGAAGTTTTGTTGAAAATCTCGACACTCACATCAAGCAGCTTATTATAACTGTTGATGCGGTTTTTCAGATATTCGTGGTACTCCCATACGCCGAGTGTCCGCAGCAATTCGTAATGTTTCAACAATTCAGGATTTTTTGTCAGATCATCCCAATTCTCGAAATCCTTATTCATTCATAGTCCTGAAAATGATGTAGTTCACAGTGTATGATATTTTTTCTTGATGTACAACTTCATTTGGGCAGTTATAATGAAAGGAAGAGGTAGAGGATCCGTGAAGAAATACATTGCAGCCCTTGACCATGGAACAACAAGTACCCGCTGTATCATCTTTGATCATCAGGGAAACACCGTTACCCAGGCCCAGAAAGAACACCGCCAGTATTATCCAAGACCCGGGTGGGTTGAGCATGACGGGGCCGAGATCTGGCAGGCAGGCGCTGATGTCCTTTCACAGGCCGTAAGAGAAGCGGGAGAGGATGACATCGAGGCAATCGGTATCACGAACCAGCGCGAAACAGTCCTGATGTGGGACCCGGTTACCCATAAGCCGGTTTCCCGGGCCATTGTCTGGCAGGATACCCGCACCCAGAACATGATTCAGGGCCTGTCGGAAAACCAGGGGCCCCGGTTTTTTGCAGAAAAAACAGGTCTTTTACCGGCCGCCTATTTCAGTGCCAGCAAATTGTCCTGGCTTTTGGGCGCGGATCCGGAAAGACCGCGGAAAGCAGAAAAGGGAGAGCTTCTTGCCGGTACCATGGACAGCTGGCTATTGTGGAATCTGACCGGAGGAAAGGTCCATGCCACGGACGTCACAAACGCAAGCAGGATGCTTCTTATGGATATTCATTCCTGTTCCTGGGACACCGAGCTTCTGGATCTTTTCGGCATTCCGGAGGCAATGCTGCCGAGGATAATGCCCTCTATTCCTTCCAGCCCCTTCGGATATACCGCGGATAACGGTCCCGTAAAAGGCGGGATACCGGTGTTCGGTATACTCGGAGACCAGCAGGCGGCGTTGTTCGGCCAGGCCTGTTTTGAAAAGGGGACCTGTAAGAACACCTACGGTACCGGCTGTTTTACCCTGATGCCGATAGGGTCGACGCCGCTGTTTTCCCACAAAGGACTCCTTACCACGGTTGCGTGGCAAATGGCCGGCCAGCCGGCTGAATATGCGTTTGAAGGTTCTGTGGCCATCGCCGGTTCCCTGGTTCAGTGGTTCCGCGACAATATAGGGTTGATCAACGAGAGCCGGGAAATCGAGGATCTCGCGCAAACCGTAGATGACAACGGGGATGTGTATTTTGTACCGGCTTTTTCCGGATTGTTTGCTCCCCACTGGCGGGGAGATGCCAGGGGAGTCATAACAGGGCTCACAGGATACGCGAACAAAGGCCATATCGCCAGGGCCATCCTGGAGGCGACGGCTTTTCAATCCTGGGAAATTGTCGATGCCATGGAACGGGAAAGCGGTTCGTCGTTGAGTATCCTGAAGGTTGACGGCGGCATGACAGCAAACCGCACCCTCATGCAGTTCCAGGCCGATCT
>JAFGQL010000181.1 GCA_016935695.1 Spirochaetales bacterium | reverse complement strand
AGGATATACACAGGCGTGGAATTGATGTCAGTGTTTTCTGTCCCGGTGTTACCAGAACCGGTTCCTCCCAAAAAGCCGGGATTACCGACATCCGGCTGTACCGCTTACCCACATACAAGCCGGAGGCGACCTTTATCGAATACCTGACAGGTGTGCGCATACAAAAGGCCAAACAGCTTTTGCTGAACAGCAGCATGAAATGCGCCGACATTGCCTTCAAGGTCGGTTACAACGACTCCCATTACTTCAGTTACATCTTCAAGAAACATACCGGCATATCTCCGAGGGAATACAGGTTGTCCGAGCCGGCGGGAAACTGATTGGTTTGTGATTGCGTTAATTCGAAACCTCTTTTTCACACCGGGAAAAAAGGCTATCAGAAATCCGTATAATCGAGTGGCAACTGAACATCCACATGCATGTAATTATTTTCCAGGCATATTATCAATTGCAGCCGGATCAACATACATCAGAGCAGGATCAAATGAACGGCCTTTCGAAGAGTTGCCTGTTACGACGATAGCATAATCCCACCAATTGTCGGTGGCCAGGTCAATTTCTTCACTCCGGTAATAACGGTTGATTCCCTTCAAGGTTCCATTGGAATAAGTGCGTCCCCAGCTGGCCGGGTCATATATTTCAAACCACAATGTACCATCCACTTCCATATAACCTTTGATTACAATAAAATGACCATCGCCTTTTTTTTTATTATTGCTGAAACTGTCAATATGCAATTCGGATTGGGTACTTAATGTAATGTAATACATGTCCAGACAAAGTATAACGATACCACCGGTATTCAATACAGTGGTCAAATTTCCCATATCATTCAAAACGATCACATTATTTATTACATCATAATCTTCCAAATACCTGATAATATCGTATGTATGCCACCAGCCACCGCTGCTCCTGTATCTTTTACGGGCATCAACCGGGTTTTTGTCGAATGTTTCATCTGCCCATTTTACAGCCATGGTTACCGCTGCAGGGCCGCAATTGATTTCGGAATATACGCCGGTATTTTTTTGATCAAAATACCAGTAATAATCAACATCATTATGGTGTTGGGAGACAAGAACCTCACCTAAACCCCACATTGAGTATGAACCGACATAATCGGGAGGATTATCCAACTGCGGAATTTTTATCCCTGGACGATCATCGCCGTCAGAAGATGCGCCGCCGAAAATGTTACAGGACATCAAGGAGGAGACGAGAATAACTAATACTGTAAAAAAAATGATTTTTTTCATAGTAATCCTTTCTTCTTCCTGTAACAATAATTACTTCCATACATGTTCTTGAATTTTCACAATAATCGGAATTTTTCTGTAGCTGTGTTTTTCTGGGGACCTCTAAAACACAGTATTTTTGCATAAACGCAGGCTGGTTGTAACCCTTGATACAGACAGCTGTATATATTCCTTGACGGGTCACTCAGGTCCCAAGTGATCCGCAGTTCCAATTAAAACCATAACTGGATACCTATCTGCTGTATCGGAACATCCACGCATAAATGCTCTTGGCAAAGGGATCGTAGTCTTCGCTTTCGGTCCCCATCCCGCTGCCCGAGTAGGTCCTGGACCAGGAGTCATGCCCCACACCCGGGTAGAGGGTCAGCCGTGCCCGGATCCGTGCAGAAAGATGAGCAGCGGATACGGCTGGGCAGTGGTTTCGTATCCGCCTGGCAGATAACAATAAAACCCGTATGGGCTGTCCGTCGATCCGAGTACATGCGGAGTCTTCTCTCCTCCGGTGTCGGCGGGCAGGTTTATGCCGTCCACGCTGGATTTGCTCAAAGCTACCGACGGGCAGGAAGAAAACTGAATTGACAGGAGACTGGTCAGGAAAAAGAGGAGCGGTGCTGTTTTTAACTTCATAATGAATGATAGGAAATTATTCTTCATTCGGTCAACTGGATTAACCGGAAGCCGTACTTCAGGCAGGGATATAGCAAAGATGATGATCAAGAGGTCAGTGACCGCTACCCGCGATGGATGGGGTGAAGTGGACAGGAAGCAAATATGCATTTCTTTCTCGTTTTTGTGCTGTACAATCAACAATGCTTACAAATTGTCAATTTTATTGACAATTTGTAAGCTCTCTCGTACAATGAAAGCATGATCAAAAGAACTGCCGAGGCCACCCTTCATCGCCTTGCAAAAGGTTTTCCAGTCATTTGTGTTACCGGCCCAAGGCAATCTGGCAAGACGACTCTTTCCAGAGCAGCCTTTCCACACAAATCATATATCTCTCTGGAAGATCCGGATATCGCACGTATTGCCCGGGAAGATCCCCGGGGTCTTCTGGACAATTACAAGGAGGGTCTCATACTTGACGAGGCCCAGACCGTTCCACAGGTTTTTTCGTATCTGAAGACGGCTGTCGACAGTGATCCCGTTCCCGGCCGCTACATAGTAACCGGCTCCAGGCAATTCAATTTACTTGAGGGAGTGACCGAAACCCTTGCAGGGAGGGCTGCCTTCTTGACGCTTTTTCCGTTTTCGATGATGGAACTCAAGGATGCCCGCAGATCAAGTCCTGATTGTTTCGAAATGCTTTTCAACGGTTTTTATCCCCCTCTGTATGATCGTGATGTGACGGTGTACGATTGGTTTACGAATTACATCGCGTCATATATTGAACGAGATGTCCGATCCATAATACACGTGAAGGACCTGGGGCAATTCCAAACCTTCATCAAGATGTGCGCTTCGAGAGTCGGACAGCTGGTAAACTTTAGTGCCCTGGCCCAGGACTGCGGCATTACTCATAATACCGCAAAATCCTGGATTTCCGTCCTTGAATCAAGTGGAATCGTCTTTCTTTTGAAACCATATTACAAAAACTTCGGGAAACGACTGGTCAAAACCCCAAAAATATATTTTATCGATACAGGTCTCTTATGCAGACTCCTTGGTATAACAAATACAGAACAACTGTTCATGCATCCGAACAGGGGGAATATTTTTGAAAGTTATGTCATAGCGGAAATGTTCAAAAAGCGCCTGAACAAAGGCATCAATCCGGATCTGTACTTCTGGAGAGATAATCTCGGGAACGAAGTTGATGTGGTATACGAAGACGGCGCGGTAATCCGGTCTGTCGAGATCAAGACCGGAAAAACCATCACGAATGAATATTCATCCGGTCTTGAAACCTGGATGAGGTTTTCCGGTGAGAGTCCGGAAACCTGTACCATTGTGTATGCAGGAAACCGTGAATTGCAGTATAAGGGTATTCAAATAAAAAAGTGGGACACAGTGGAGTAAACCCCGCGTAAGATACTGCATCCTTCTCTTTCAGTTCAAGCTGTATCTACTCCATTGTTTCAATACTTTTTTTAAGCCAGCTTATGAAAAGCCAACGCAGTGTACCGCTCCTTGGGTCATGGCCCTGCGGTTTACCGCCTCGGGGCTTCTGTTCATTCTTATTGCGCTTATGCGCGGGGTAGTTACCCGGGTGCCAACCGGGAGGGAAATCCTGTCGGCGGCGTTTCTCGGGGTGTTCCTCCTTATCCTGGGCAACGGCATAATTACCTGGGTGGAAAAGAGCGTGGACAGCCACCTGGCCGCGTTGATTCTGGCGACAATACCGCTGGTCGTCGCACTGTATAATGGGATTCTGTACAAGACAAAACTTGATTTCCGCCACATCGGAGGAATGCTTGCGGGAGCCGGAGGCGCCGCCCTTCTGCTTATCAAAGACCAGGGCGGGGGCATCCTTCTGACCCCGGGCATCATTCTGGTAATTGCGGTCGTTTTCTGCTGGGCATTCGGCACCGCCTTTTCACTCAAATTGACGCCGTATCCGGACATTCTGGTACACACCGGGATACAGATGCTGATCGCCGCCATCATCTCCCGGCCTGTTGCGGTGGTCCATTCCTCATGCCGGGATGCTCCTCATATTTACCGGACTGTTCCTTATACTGAATGCGGGAAAGAGGAAGGGATAAGGCCGTTAAGTCTCCTGGCAAGTTCATCCGGTTGACTCAGCATAACCATATGCCCGGCATCAATATCCACTACATTACAGTGCCCCAGATTACGAATCATTCTATCCTGCAAAGCCAGTGAAGCGCATTTATCCTTCAAAAGCCTGATAAACGTAGCAGAAACCTCAGGCACATTCTTTCGGGACACCTTGTTGTAAGCCAGGGCCCTCGGTTCGGTCCGGACGCCATGCTCAAGGAAAAACCTGACAGTTTCTTCATTACAATCATTACAGAAGTATTTTCTGGTCATTTTTTCATTTGGAGATGTTTCTGTAACTTTTCTCACGCCCATCATGAGAAACCCAATATGGTTTAGGATACGCGGGAAAAACGGCAGCATATCCAAAGCGGATTCTCCTTCACCGGGAATGCTTGCAGAAATATAAACGGTATGAATGATTTTATCTGGTATTATCCTGATAATATCCGGAAGTAGTATTCCCGAACCGGAATGCCCGACTAATATAACAGAAGTAAAGCCTGCATCATCAATCAGCCGGCAGAGATATCGAGCACAGTCAAGAACACTTACCGTTTTGAATAATCTGACCGGATCCTCTTCCTCCGATCGCTTGTCCGGCGCTAACACCGGGAGATGTAAACGCGGGACAAGGGGTTCCCAGATCCAAGAACCCATTCCCCCTCCCGGAATAAGGACAAAACCTGTTTTTTTCATTTATTCCTCCTGTCTCCCCCTTTCTATGAGCGCGAAGAGACTTATTAATTCCGACAGTTTGTTTTCAGGTAGAATTTTGGCTATCTCCGATGCCATGAGTCCGTACATTTTTTCCCTGTAACGATATATTTCTCTGGCCGTATCAGTTACGGAGAGATACTTGATCCGGCTGTCGTTTTCGTCCGGAATTTTATTTATCAGCTTCTTTTGAAGCAGGGCATTGACGACCCGTGAAACAGTCGGTTTTGTCACTTTGAAATACTCTGCCAGCATGGTTACCGTTACATGGGTTTCACGGTAAATGACCTCAAGATACCGGAACTGACCTATCGACAGAGCCGCCATACCATGATTCTGAAAAGCCCTGACATAGAGATCAGCGCCGATATCCTGCAGCCTGCGAGAAAATGCGGATATTTCGGTTGTTAAAATACTGATTTTTTTGTTAGCCATATGCTAACCATTATACAAGGAAACTGCCTGCTGTAAACAGAAATCAAATAATTATTCCCAGGAAAAATTCAACGCCGCTTTCAGTCGATCATTTACTTCCCATTGCTTACCCCGTGTGATACCGCAGGGGAAAAAATATTGATGGGCGGCAAAGACCTCGTCTGGCAGTTTTCGGTCAACCATATCACACGGACTGTTCCTTATTCCGGAACCATGGCAATTTAACCCAGGGCGGCAGGGCAAGGGAGATTTTCTTCCGGTCCCGCAGCGACATCACCACGCTTTGCAGCACAATAAACAAATACAAAAGGAGCCCGCTGATTATCGCCTGGAAGTTGGACTGGACGCCCGCCGCGCGGATCAGTTCGTTAATGATAAGAAGGGTCAGTGTACCTATCGGCGCGCCGAGGAGATTTCCGACGCCGCCATTGAGCAACGTACCGCCGATTATTGCAGAGGCTATCGCTTTCATTTCGAACCCCGCCGCGTTTCCAATATTGCCGGCTCCCGTAGTCATGATGAACACGAACCCCGCGATACCTGCGGTCAGTCCGCACAATACGTATGAGAAAAATATCGTTCTCTTTACATTGATGCCGAGCATCATGGCGCTCTGACTGTTGCCGCCGACAGCATAGACATTCCGTCCGAAACGGGACCACTTCATGAGGGCGGCAAGGAGAACAATGAGAACCACCACGACGATCACCCCGGGTTTTATTTCGCAGGGTATGAAAACGCCAAGCCTGTTTTTCGTACCAAGAAAGGGAATCACTATGTCGAAATCACGCAAGGCGACGAAGTCCGGTCTGGTCACATTTATGGGATCCTTATGGAGCATTGTTAAGAGTCCGTTAGCCAGGAACAATCCCGCCAGAGTAATAATGAAGGGCTGTATCTCAAGATAGGCAATAAGATACCCCTGGAGCAGTCCGAAGGCGATACCTATGCCCAGGGCAAGAAGTATGGCCCCCCATACATTTCCGATATGCGATTCCAGCAATACGGCACAGGCCATGGTGACAAGGCCGCAGACGGAGCCTACCGAAATATCAATCCCGCCTCCGATCATCACAATGCACAAACCAAGTGTCATGATAATTAGCGGCGCATTCAGGTTGAAAAAGTCAACAAAGGTTTGAAACTGCATGAAACTGCCGGGAAAACTTATTACGGCAAACACATACATCACTATGAATATGACGGCAGCGATGAGAAACAGAAGGTTCGAATTCGACAGTCGTGCTTTTGATCTTGTTGGTAGTACATCTGTTTTGGACAGGTCCATCCTACTCCTCCTTTCTCTTGATACTGCCCGGGCTGGAAACCGCCGCAGTCTCTGGTGCATGTCTTTTTAGTACTCCATCAATGAGTCCCAGGGTACGAACCCTGTCCATGATTTTCCGGGTAAAGTCCCTGACCACAGGTGATGAAACCACCATCAGAATGATGATAAAAACCGCCTTGAAGGCCTTGATGGCCTCGGGTTCCACCTCCAGCCTCAAGAGGGTCCTGTTCAGCATCTCAATGGTGTACGCTCCAATAATGGAACCGGTAATGCTGAACTTTCCGCCGGAAAGGGAGTTGCCGCCTATCGCTACGGCGAGTATCGCGTCCATCATGATCAGCTTGAGCAGATTTACGCTGTCGTGACGCCCCGCCTTGTTTACCGCGATGAAACCCGCAACCGCGGTACAGACTCCCATGATCAGGAAGGTCAGGAAAATGATTTTTTTCGGATTGATGCCGTTCAATCGCGCGGCGCTGGGGTTTATTCCCACCGACTGGGCATAGAGCCGGAGATTCGTGGTCTTGAGAACCCAAGCGGTAATTATGATGAAGACAACAGTCAGAATTATTGGCGTCTGTATGGGTACTCCCGGTATGACGGTGCCGATCTGGTTAGATATGTCGTTTGCCAGGATAGGCGACAGTTTACCGTCGATCATGAAGGCGATCGACCTTCCCCCGGTAAACAGTATGAGGGTCGCGACCATCGGCTGGACCTTGAAAATCGACACCAGGATTCCATTGAACGCGCCGATTAAAAGCCCGGCCACACAGCTTATAAGAAAACCCGCGATTATTGTCACCAGAGTGACTTCTGCGGCATTTATGACAAACAGGACAAATATGGCAGAAGTAATAGTGGCGCTCACGCCGATGCTTATATCCTGCCCCTGGGACGCCGCAGTAACCAGGGTCATACCGATTGTCAGTATGACCAGTTCCGAAGCGCCGAACAGGATATTCGGTATGTTCCCGTACAAGGCGCCTTTCACCACAGTGATACTGAAGTAATCCGCGCCTTTTATAAGATTGATAATAATGAGCAGCAAGAGAACCGAAATGGGAAGAACCAGATGGGACATGCGGGTCATTACTTTTTGCATATTCATATTCCCCCCTGGGCTATCACATGCATGACATCGTTTTCCGTCAAATTGGCACCCGTAAGTTCCCCTACTATTTCACGGTCCTTCATGACAATCAGGCGCGAACAGGTTCTCGTCATTTCGTCAATCTCCGAAGATATGAATGTCAGACTCATTCCCTCACTGGCAAGCCCCAGCACAAGCTTCTGAATCTCCACCTTGGTGCCGACGTCTATTCCCCGGGTCGGTTCATCGAGTATCAGATAATCAGGGTGTGTGAGCAGCCAGCGGGCCAGAATGACCTTCTGCTGGTTACCGCCGGAAAGGGATTTTATGGGCGTGTCGGCAGTCGGGGTCTTGATGTTCAGTTTTTTTATGTACTCGTCGGCAAAATCCTGGGCCTGTTTTTGCGACAGAGGTTTGAAAAAACCTTTCAGGACCTGCAGGGCAAGAATGATATTATCGCGTACCGAAAGTTCCGCGATAATTCCGTCGCCTTTGCGGTCCTCGGGCAGATAACCGATTCCCCGTTTCATGGCATTCAGGGGCGTTCTTATCTTCACACGCTGGCCCTTGATCCTGACTTCACCACCTGTCACCTTGTCTGCGGCGAAAATCGCCCGGGCACTTTCCGAACGTCCTGAACCAAGGAGCCCGGCGAACCCGTTTACCTCGCCTTTTTGTATGGTGAAGTTGAAAGGCCTTACCCCGGCATCGCTCGAAAGAGCCGAAGCCTCGAAAACCGGCACGCATTGGCCGGATGCATCGGGTGCAAGTTTTTCTATCTCCGAAATTTCCTCCAGAGCCTTTCCCATCATTTTGGAAATGAGTTCTATCTGTGGAAGCGAATCAGTTTCATATTCACCGATTAATTTTCCGTTGCGCAGCACCGTAATCCTGTCAGTTATTTCATATACCTGCTCAAGAAAGTGGGTTATGAAAATAATTCCCACACCCCGGGCTTTCAGTTCGCCCATGAGAACGAAGAGCTTTTTTACCTCGTCTTCGTCAAGGGAGGATGTCGGTTCATCCAGAATCAGGATCTTGCAGTCCATATCCACCGCCCGTGCAATGGCAATCATCTGCTGGACAGCGAGGGAACAGCTTGATAATTCCTGGCCCGGACTCGCCGGGATACCGAGGGAATCAAGGAGCTGTGCGGCTTTCTCGTTCATGTGTTTCCAGTGAACGAAGGAATAGTGACCGCGGCCTATAAACATATTTTCAGCCACCGTCAGGTTGGGGCACAGCGTGATTTCCTGATAGACCGTGCCTATCCCCGAGTTCTGGGCCTCCTGGGGCGACTTGAAGTGGATGGGCTGACCGTCTATGGTAATATTGCCGGTGTCCTTTTCATACACACCGGTTATGACCTTCACCAGTGTGGATTTGCCGGCCCCGTTCTCACCCATGAGGGCATGGATCTCACCCTTTCTAAGAGTGAAAGCTACGTTATCCAGCGCTTTGACCCCCGGAAACGATATACTGATCCCTTCCATTTTGAGTATGTTTTCAGGCTCCAATCCGCGACCTCCTCATCTCCTTGAACAAACTAATCGCGGTGCGGTGTACCGGACTTTAACCTTCCGCAACACCGCACCGCACATAATACATTTCGAGATAAATCTTGCTTAAAAACCGATTACCTTGTGATCACACCTTTGCCGGGGTCTGCATTGATACCCCATTGATCGATCAGTTCGTCGGTTATCGTATCAGTGGTCAGCAGTAATTCTTTCTGATACTGAATTCCCGAGGGCAGACTGCCGCTTTTGATCCATTTGGAAATCTCGGCTGCCTGACGGGGATTACACTGCATGTCGGCGTCCCAGTAACCGGCCTGTACATTCCTGAGTGCGAAACGGTTAAAGTCAAAACCGATCACCTTAACCTTACCGGACTTGCCATGGCTGATTCCGGCTGCTTCAAGGGCCTGAACCGCGCCCTGGGCCATACCGTCGTTCTGTGCGTAAATTACATTGAAATCCTTGCCTGCGGCAATTGCGGCTTCAACGACTTTACGTGCTTCTTCAAGACTCCAGCTGTCCCCACCAGTTCCATCGGCCACGATTTTGAGTTTTCCTGCGCCCGCTGCTTTGAGTACTGCGGCGCTGCGTCCAATTTCTGCCGCTGAACCCATCTGACCGCGGATGAGGATCAGATTGATCTTGTCCAGTCCAAGGCTCAATACCCACTGGGTTGCCATATCGCCTTCATAGGCCATATCTGAAACAAGTGCTGCCTGAAAATTTGCCTTATCGGTATCAATCAAACGGTCGAAAAGAATAACCTTGATACCTGCGTCTTTTGCAGATTTCAGGGTATCGTCCCATCCGGACGCGTTTGCAGCCGAAATCAGAAGATAGTCCACTCCGTCCCGGATGTAGCCTTTTGCAGCTGCGATCTGTTCGGTATTGTCACCGGTGTTGGTCTGTTTTGCATCGTAGCCGTTTTCCTTAGAGAAAACACTGTTCATGGCTTCAACATTAGCCTGCCGGTATCCTGATTCTTCCGGCGGCAGATTTACAATGCCGACCTTGATCATACCTGATTCTTCCTGTGCGCCGCCGGCGAACAGAACCAAAGGACTTGCCACAAGCAGAATGACCAGTATGCATAAAACCCTTTTCTTCATGTAATACTCCTTTTTCACAACACATTGACTTAAAGAAAGACTGAAACATTCCTTCCGGACATACGTTGGTGCACACGAGATTCACTCTCTCCAGTTACAAGCCGGTAATGGCACCCCAAGCTCAAAACGGTTTCAATCCATCTGTATATACGGCAACGCCGCATTTGAGTGTGTACATCTTATGGCGGGCCGGTGCAGAAGTACATGAAGTATCTTATGGGGTTTTGTGTGATATTTTACGCTGTCAGCAACCCATACCCGGTGAATGACCATAAAGGTACGATTATTTCGCCTGGAAGTTGGTTTTTTTCCGAATTCCTGTTCCGGGTGGACAATTACTGAAAACACGAATGACGGACATCCTGATCGTTTCATGTACGACTGATCATTCTTTAAGGTATATTTTTCGCTTAGGCAGTAAAATACGTTGTATAATGACACTAAAATTGGAACAAATAGGGGATCCGTCTGTGAAAAGCGTGCGAAGAGTAAAAAAAATCGTTAAGGCCCGTAAAACCATGGAAGGGGCCGGGGTCATTCTCAACAGGGCAATAGGATTCGATGACCCCTATCAATACGATCCGTTTCTGCTGTTTGATGATTTCAGGTCAGATAATCCGGAAGACTTCATGAAGGGCTTTCCCTGGCACCCTCACAGAGGGATAGAAACCATTACCTATGTGTTAAAAGGCCAGGTTGAGCATGAAGACAGCCTGGGGAACAAAGGAATAATTGGTGAAGGGGATATACAATGGATGACTGCCGGCAGCGGTATATACCATCAGGAAATGCCCCTGCCTGATCCTTCAGGCAAAATGTACGGGTTTCAGCTGTGGGCGAATTTGCCCCAAAAGGATAAAATGATGCCTCCCAAATACAGGGACATAACGGCTGAGGACATACCGGTTGTAAAGCAGGATAACGGCGTGAGCATAAAGATAATCGCCGGCACACTGGAAGGTATTCGCGGACCGGTCAGTGACGTTACCATCAGTCCTGAATATTTCGATATCACAATTCCACCGGGCACGGATTACATCAGGAATACCGTCAAAGGCCACCGGCTGTTGCTGTACGTGTTTGAAGGCAGCGGCTATATAGAAACGCCGGAAAACGGATCGGTGAACCAGGTAAAAATCGAGAACAGAAACATGATAATATTCGAAGACGGGGAGCAAATGAAAATTACAACCCGCGACGGTGAAGCGCGCTTATTATTGTTTTCCGGGAAACCGATCAATGAGCCCATCGCGTGGTATGGCCCCATCGTCATGAACACCGACGAAGAACTGCGGATTGCCTACGACGAATTGCAGAAAGGAACCTTTATCAAAGCACATACTGCATAAACTGAGGAAAAGCGGGGGATGTTTCCGGTTAGATCTACCCTTGTGTCCGCAGACGGTTTACAGGCATATCCTCGGATTTCCGGCAATGCCCCGCCTCTGACAAAAATTCCGGGTTTGTAAAGGTTCCCCCATTTTATTCTTCTGCCCCGGCAAATACCCTCACTGCCACGTTACCCCGTTTATGGCCTTTCTCCACATACCTGTGGGCTTCAACAATCTGTTCGATTGGATACACCCGGTCTGTTGCCGGCTTTATTGCACCCGTCTCCACCAGATGAAAGATCCTTCCAAGCCTCCCTGAATCCAGAAGCAGAGGACTGTCGTCAATGGAGGCATAGGTGCCCCTGGGAGTGAGGGCTCCCCTGCATGCTTTTTTCAAACCGGAGGTTTTCGCCTTTCCCACCGCGTCCAGAATAAAGTCATACCGCTCCAGTTTTGCAGATGCCTCGGTGTTTGTGTAATCAAGAACACTCTCTGCTCCCAGGGATGTTACAAATTCCAGATTCGACGGTCCGCAGACACCGGTGACTGAAGCCCCAAGATGTGCGGCATACTGGACAGCCATGGCTCCGGAAGTTCCGGATGCACCGTAAATCAGTACCTTGTCACCCTTGTGTATATTCCCCCGTTCCATGAATTGAAAAGCAAGAAGTCCGCCATAAGCCGCAGATGTCGCGTCTTCAAAAGCAAGATTATGCGGTAAGACAGCAAGACAACCATGTTTTGAATCAGTCTCCTTCATACATGTATATTCAGCGTAGCCGCCGAAAGAAAAGCCGCCAAGACCGGCAACCCTGTCGCCTGCTCTGAAGCGCGTGACTCCCGGACCGGTCTTGTCTACGATTCCGGCAAAGGTCTGCCCCAGAACGGGATTCCGGGGCTTCAGCACCCCCATCGCAAGCCGTAGAAAAATGCATGTCGGAAACGGAACAGTATACCCTCTGACAAACAGGTCGCTCCTTGTCACAGATGAGGCGTAGATTTGTATACGAACCTCATCATGTTCCGGCTCGGGTTTCGCGATCCGACCGATGGTGAGGACATCGGGAGGCCCGTACTTCGTATACACAACAGCTCTCATTGTATCCATACTGTTCTCCTGTAATAGAAACTTGCAGAAGCTCCCTTCATAAAGTAAACTGTACAGTGTAATCTTCATATTGTCAATTATATTACACTATATGGTTTACTTTTTTTAATACGGAGATATGTGCATGGAAAAGTCAAAACCGCGGAAAAAACGGGATACCAGTAAAAAACGGGAAGACATCCTCGACGGCGCCATTGCTGCATTCCGTGAATACGGTTATGAAACAGTGAACATGGACCAGATTGCCGGGAAATCCGGCGCATCCAAGCGGACGCTGTACAATCATTTCAGCTCAAAAGAGGAACTCCTTCAGGCCGTCATACGCCGATATCTTGAAAGACAGCAGGAAATCAAAACCTGTATCATGTACGACGGAAACGAGAGCCTTGCACAACAACTGTCACGTTTTATTGACGCAGAGCTTTATCTGGTAGACGATCCGGAGAGACAGATCCTGGCCAAGGTGCTTACCTCAATATTTTTATGGAACACCGATCTGGCGGTACAGACCCGGAAGTCCTATGTCACAAAAACAGAACCCCTTGTCGCCTGGCTTGAGGCAGCTTCGGCTGACGGCAGGATACAGAAAGGAGACTGCACTACATCGGCCGAACTTTTCCAGGCCCTGGTTCAGGGACTCCTTACCTGGCCGGCACTGTTCATGCCCAGACTGACGGATGAGTTTATAACCGCAAAAAAAAAGATGGTGGTTAACCTTTTCTTGAAGGAGATTACTGCCAAAGGAGAGCAGTGAACGGTTTCTCACACATTATGCGGTACCATACCTGTCATTTCTTATCAGAAAATCAATGAAAATCAGACAAGAGGGATGAATCTGTTATCAGTCAAACATGGTCTATATGGAAAATTTAAGGTAGAATAGCTCTGACCATGATAACGATCAAAGAAATTGCAGAAATGGCCGGAGTCTCCATCGGTACCGTCGACAGAGTCATACACAAGCGGGGCCGGGTGTCTCCGGAGACCATAAAACGCGTGAATACCATTATCAAAGAGAAGGGATACGTTCCCAACATACAGGCCAGGAACCTGGTGCTGTCAAAGCATTACCAGATCAAAGTCCTCATGCCCTACCCGCAGCAGGATAACGGCTTCTGGTCCCGGCCGGCGGCCGGGGTGGACCGGGCACAGAAAGAACTTGCCATGTTCAGAGTCCAGACAGAGAAACTGTTTTTTGACCGCTACTCGGAGAAGGATTTCATCAAAAAAAGCAAAGAGGCTATTGCATCTTCTCCTGACGGTATCCTCATCGCCCCTGTCCTCACCGAATCGGCAATCGAGTTCTGCCAGTCCATACCCCCGCATATCAGTCTGGTACTCTTCGATACGCCTTTGCCCGGCGTGGCACCCCTGTGCTTCATCGGCCAGAACGCCTATTACAGCGGCAAGACCTGTGCCCATCTTTTGCAATATCTGGTCAAGGACGGAAGACACATTGCCGCGGTCCAGATCATTCCAGCCGATGTGCACATCCAGCAGCGAATCAACGGGTTCTGCTCATTTTTTGCCCACAAGTACCAGCCCAGGATTTTTTTCATTTATCATCAGGATGATAAAAAAGAACAAAGGGAACTACTGGATAAAATCTTGAATGACGGCGAAAAGACCGAGGCTGTTTTCGTCTCCAACGCGTCGGTGTACAACATCGCAGAAGAGATTGCAGTAAGGGGCCTGGACATAAAAATAATCGGCTACGACCTTACCGACACCAACAGAAAACTCCTGGAGGAACAGAAAATCGATTTTCTGATAAGCCAATGTCCTGACCAGCAGGCCTATCTGGGAATCCGGCAGCTCTACAGGCACCTGGTCATCAAGGAACCGGTAGAAAACCAGATCATCATGCCCATAGATATCATTGCCAGTGAAAATCTTCAGTTTTACAAATCCTTTTGAGCCCGGCGCTGCTATTTTGTAAATTTGACAGCCTGGTTACATCCGAGTACTATTTAACAGAGTACTGCGTGTACGTAACCTAATTAATTTCATGAGCAAAAGGAAAAGCAATGACACAAAGAACCTATACTAATCCTGTTATAAGCGGATCGTTTCCCGACCCCAGCGTGGTTCGGGTGGGTGATGATTACTATTCGGTCCACAGTTCATTCATCTATTATCCCGGTGTTCCCGTATTCCATTCAAAGGACCTGGTGAATTGGCGTCAGATCGGCTATGTCCTGGACAGGCCGTCCCAGATGAACCTCGACGGTGTACGGTCAAACGGCGGGATATACGCGCCAACGATTCGGTATAACAAGGGAACTTTTTACATGATCACCACGAACGTGGACGGCATAGGGAATTTTTACGTCACTGCATCTGATCCCGCCGGCCCCTGGTCCGACCCCATCGTTGTGGAAGAAGACGGCATAGACCCGTCGCTGTTTTTTGACGACGACGGAAAAATCTATTATACCCAGCACGTGGGCCTGGGCGACGGGTTCATCGGACAGGCGGAAATTGACATCGCCACCGGAAAACTGAAAGAACCTTTACAGAATATATGGAGCGGTACCGGCAACCAGTGGCCAGAAGGTCCCCATCTGTACAAGGCACACGGCATGTACTACCTGATGATCGCCGAAGGGGGCACCAGCTTCGGCCACATGATCACCGTCGCCAGAAGCTCATCTCCCATGGGGCCCTTCGAGTCCTGTCCCCGCAATCCGGTCCTGACCCATAAAGACGATATGAGCCATCCGTTTCAGACCATCGGCCACGCAGACCTGATCGAAACCCCCGACGGATGGTGGTCGGTGTGCCTCGGGGTCCGCATCGCCAATAACCACCTCGGCCGTGAAATGTTCCTTGCGCCGGTTGAATGGATTGACGGATGGCCGGTTATAAACGGAGGAAAACACATTGAACCGGTCATGACGGCGCCAAAACTGCCTCAGACCCCTGTAAAAGCTCCTTTGGTCCGCGACGATTTCAACAAACCGGAGTTGGACATCATGTGGAATTATCTGCGCAACCCGGTGGCGGAACACTACTCCCTCACAGAAAAACCGGGGTGCCTGCGCCTGTGGGGCCCAGAGAACTCCTTGAATGAAAAAGCGTCCCCGGCGTTTGTCGGCCGCCGTCAGGAGCACGCCCGCGCAAAGTTCGCCGCAAAGCTGTTCTTTACTCCAGAGGCCGAAAACGAAGAAGCAGGCCTCGTGGTACGCTGTTCAGACGAGTACCGTCTTGATCTGTGCATACGCGGTAAAAACGGAGCTAAAGAGGTTTTTCTTCGCCGCGTGGCAGACGGTACGGGGGAAGAGCTCAACAGTGTTGAACTTAAAGGCGAAGGACCGGTCGTACTCAGTATAGACGCCCAGCCCAATGAATACCGCTTTTTTGCGGAAGCAGAAGGAACGCAGCCCCTTTTTGTCGGCTCTTCCGACGCTCTTGCATACACATACGAGAAAACCCAAAGTTTCATGGGAGTGGTAATCGGTATGTACGCAAGCGGCAACGGGCGTAAAAATGCCAATCCCGCCGACTTTGACTGGTTTGATTACGAGGGAATAGAAAAATAATCCCATGGGGACACTGTGAAAAACCCATTAATCTGGGCGGACGTACCGGACCCGGATGTACTGCGT
>JAFGQL010000180.1 GCA_016935695.1 Spirochaetales bacterium | reverse complement strand
GGGATATTCGTCATCAGTCCGGATTAGCGTTGTCTATACGTATTACACCCATGTAGAACCACGTATCAGAGGATATGAATTTATTCCTTGAAGAATTCATAAGAATGGAAATATTGTTTGTGAAAAAGTAGCTGTGAGATCTTCATAAGCAAAGGCACCTCGAATACATGTTTATCTTTTTCGCGGGAGAGCCTTATGCACGGAACGGTCAGTGATGGAATATCTATAAAACGTATAGCGTTTCTTGGCGGATTTGTACCCCGGCTTTGCGGAATCGCCACCTTTACTTCTGATATATGTGAAGCAGTGGCTGCTGAATACGGAACCTCCGATGTCTATGCCTGCGCGGTGAATGATATAGCCGGGGGATACAATTATCCAGGCCGGGTCCGTGTTCAACTGACTGAGCAGAGCCTCGATTCCTACAGACGTGCAGCCGACCTTCTAAACTTCTTTAAAACTGATGTGCTATGTGTCCAGCACGAGTTCGGGATTTACGGAGGCCAGGCAGGAGGCCATCTGATCGCCCTCTTAAAAGAAGTCCGTATGCCGGTGGTTACCACTTTTCATACAATTTTGGGAGATCCAGACCCCATCCAACGCAGTGTAATGAAAGAAATTCTTCGCCACAGTGATCGGTTTGTCGTAATGGCCGGGAAGGGGCGGAAGATACTCATGGAAACCTATGGCGCACCAGAGGAAAAGATCGACTGCATTCCTCACGGGATTCCTCAGATTCCTTTTGCCGATCCGGAGAGTTACAAGATTCAGTTTGGTGTGGAAGGCCGGAAAGTCCTCTTTACCTTCGGTCTTCTAGGTCCGGGTAAAGGGATCGAGTATGCAATCAAGGCCCTGCCGCGGATTATCGCCCGGCACCCCCAGGTCGTTTATCTGATTCTTGGTGCTACTCACCCGCACCTTCTTGCCACCGATGGAGAGAGCTACCGTCTTGAGTTGGAACGGCTTGCCGAGGAAGCCGGGGTCCGTGATCATGTTATTTTTTACAACAGATTTGTATCTCTGGAAGAGTTGAAGGAGTTCATTGGTGCCACGGATGTCTACCTTACTCCGTACCTGAATGAAGCGCAAATTACTTCCGGAACACTGGCGTATGTCTTTGGTGCCGGCAAGGCTGTTGTCTCTACCCCTTACTGGCACGCACAGGAGCTGCTCGCCCATGAACGAGGTTCCCTGGTTCCCTTCCGGGATTCAGAAGCAATCGCGATCGCTGTTTGTGCTTATCTTGACAATCCAAAGCTGCTGGACCGGACCAGGAAAGACGCGTACCGGATCGGTCGCGAAATGATATGGCCTGCAGTTGCCAGGTTGTATATCGATTCATTTGAACATGCGGTGGCAGGTCGGGAGATTGATTCCCGACGGGCCTTATCAGAATGGACTCTGGCTGGAAGACCCTACGGCCTTCCCATCCGCAGGGTGGATCATCTTCTTCGCATGAGCGACCAGACCGGAATTTTTCAGCATGCCACCTTCAATGTTCCGAACTATCAGGAAGGATACTGTACCGACGACAACGCCCGGGCGTTTTTGCTCTGTTGTAAGCTGGATGAAACAGAACCGACTTCTCTGGAAGCGAATTTTCGGGAAAAAGAGTCAACCTATCTCGCCTACCTCCTTGCCGCGCTGAATACAAGTTCCGGACGTTTTAGAAACTTCATGAGTTTTACCCGGGAGTGGCTTGAAGATGTTGGAAGCGAGGATAGCCACGGAAGAGCTCTCTGGGCACTTGGTGTGGGCGCAGGACATGCACACAGCACTGGCCATCGCGAACTATCAGCCAGACTGTTTGAGGCTGGGATTTCTGCAGTACAGACAATCACCTCACCCCGAGCGTGGGCGTTTAGCCTGATTGGCCTCCACTATTATCTGAACAGCTGTCCTGGTACGAAGGAAATAACCGAAATGCGTCGGGAATTGACCGAAAGGCTGGTTCACTCCTGGGAGCAGTGTTCTTCCCCCGACTGGCCCTGGTTTGAGGAGAGTGTAACATACGAGAACCCGCGTCTTTGTCAGGCCCTCATTCTTTGTGGAAAATCAATGCCCCACACCCGTTCTATGGAAATCGGTTTAGAAACCCTTGCCTGGCTCGATTCAGTACAGGAGACCCAGTCCGGGCATTTTCGTCCGATAGGCAGCAACGGGTTTTATGTGCATAGAGGCGAGCGGGCGGACTTTGACCAGCAGCCGGTGGAAGCCCAGGCGATGGTTTCCGCCTGTTTAACAGCATATCGTGTTACCGGTGACAGACAGTGGTGGAACGGAGCACGCAGGGCCTTTGAATGGTTTCTTGGGCGCAATGACCTTGGCCTGTCGCTTTACGATCCCCGTTCCGGCGGGTGCGCCGACGGTCTTCATGCAGACCGGATGAACGAAAACCAGGGAGCTGAATCAACCCTTGCCTTTCAACTCGCCCTGGCCGAGATGAGACAGGCCGATTTTCCCGTCACCGACGAAAAAGGATTATGATCATGAAGAAAATTTCTATCCGCCGTCATCCGTTTACTCTTGAACCCCGGTGTGAGCGTGTCATTTTGCGTCCCTTTGTGCCCTCTGATGATGTCCATATACACGCAATTATTGACCGCACCCTGGCATTAACTGAAGAAGAAGTCGAGACCTCAATGGAATCCCTTGGCACGTTATTCGGCGGCCGACACCGCGATCTGGATTCGATACTCCTGCTACATTACGAGCGTGTATCGTCGTTTCTTGGGACAGCAGCTCCTGTCTCCCGGTCAAGAAGACTCCTTATCGGCGCCCAGTTTTCCGGTGAGTATTCCCTCGAATGCGCCGCGTTGTTTAACCCGTCGATCGTACTCCACCCTGATCAGACCGATGCGCCGTTGGGGGGGGTACGGTTTATCCTGAGTTTGCGCAGTGTCGGGGAGGGGCACATCTCTTCCATACAGTTTCGTCAAGGCACAATTGATGGATGCGGTGAGATAATGCTGGACCCGCCATCGGGTTTTGCCAGCCTCCCGGGAATACAGCCAAACCCTCGGTATAAAAAAAAGAAGGTGATCTATGCAATAGATTTTCCGATGACAATGCCCGTTGAAGAACGGGTTATCTTTCCCGTCACCTCGAATGAAAGCAACGGAATAGAAGATGCCCGGTTCGTAAGATTTACAGAGCATGACGGATCGGTCCGATACTACGCACCCTACACCGCATACAACGGGCGTGGGATACTGCCGCAACTCATAGAAACAGAGGATTTTCTGCACTTCCGGGTAATGACCCTCGATGGATCAGCGGTCCAGAACAAAGGAATGGCTCTCTTTCCCCGGCGTATCGCGGACCGCTATGTCATGTTATCCCGTCAGGACAACGAGAATATACAGATAATGTTTTCGGATGATCCCCACAACTGGAGTGATGCGGCTGTTCTTCTGCGGCCGGCGGCTCTCTGGGAGTCGGTCAAAATTGGTAACTGCGGTTCTCCCATAGAAACCGAGGCCGGCTGGGTCGTGATCACCCATGGGGTCGGACCAATGCGTACCTACAGCATTGGCGCCGTACTGCTTGATCTTGACAACCCTACAAAGGTTTTAGGCCG
>JAFGQL010000044.1 GCA_016935695.1 Spirochaetales bacterium | reverse complement strand
TTTTAATCTTCATTTTAATCTTCATTTTTTAGTCTTCCATGGCGATATGCGCAGACTCCCTGAAGCGTTGATACGCCGACAAAAAATCATGAAACAGTTTTTCCAGATCTGTAACGGAGATACAAGCGGTGTCCGTACTTTCCAGGTTTTGTTTAAGAAAGGATTCAAGAAAGCCGGCCTTTTCGGATAACTCTTCAGCCCATATTCCTGCTGCGCCGCCGCGTATGGAGTGAAAAGCCCGGTGTGCCTCGGAGAACTTCTGCTCCGACAAGCCGGTCCGGATGTCGGGAATCTGTGTATCCAGGATAGCCAGAAATTCCCGTACCAGTTTTCGGGAAGTAGCCGAATCCCAGCCGAGTTCCTGCAGCAACCCCTGGTAATCGAATACGCGGCTTTTACGCAGTGACGGGGCGGCTGAAAAGCCAGTACCGCCGGAAAGGACCTGCTGCAGGGTATGAAAGAAATCCCGGCGGCGCACCGGCTTGGTAATTACATCGTTCATTCCCAGTTTGATATACTTTTCTATTTCCGCCGGAAAGGCGTTGGCAGTAAACCCGATTACCGGAACCGGCTTCTTTTTTGCTTTTTTTTCCATCCGACGTATTGCACGGGTGGCCTCACAGCCGTCCATTTCGGGCATCTGGATATCCATTAAAATAACCGAGTAGCTGTTTTGCGCAAACAGATCGACTGCTTCAAGACCGTTCGCCGCCGTATCCCAGGTAAGCCCGGCATCCTTGAGCATGGACTCCACTATAGTGCGGTTCGGAGGATAATCCTCCACCAGCAGTACATGGCCCTTAAGATTGACTATATCTGTTGTGCCGGGCAACGGCGAGCCGGTCATTGTCTCAGGAGCCTGCCCAAGAGGAATGGTAAAGAAAAAAGTAGTACCCTTCCCCTCTTCGCTGGTAAAGCCGATGGTACCGCCCATCAGCTCTACAAGCCGCTTGGAGATGGTTGTACCAAGTCCGGTTCCGCCGTACCTCCGCACGGTACTGGAATCCGCCTGGACAAAGCTGTCGAAAATGCTTTTACGTATCGATTTCTTTATGCCGATCCCCGTATCTGCCACCGCGAAACGGACAGTAAACGGGGAGGAAGACGCTATATTAACAGTCAGACTGACACTTCCCTGATGGGTGAATTTCATTGCGTTGCTTATAAGGTTCATAAGAACCTGGCCAAGACGAAAGCCGTCACCTGTAAGCGTATCCGGAATATTTTCGTCTATACTCACACTGAAAGATAAGTGCTTCTGGGCGGCAATACCGGAAAACCCGCGGTGTACGCTGTCCACAAGTTCACGGATATCAAATTCCTCGCAGACGGCTTCTACCTTGCCCGATTCAATTTTTGATATATCGAGTATTTCATCTATCAGGTGCTGCAGTTTGCCGCTTTCCTGAACAATCATGTCGGAATATTCACCAATAGAAGCATTCTGGTTCTGATGGGCTATTATCTCGGCGAAACCGACGATACAGTTTAGAGGGGTACGGATTTCATGGCTGACATTGGCAAGAAAATCACTTTTTGCCCTGTTCGCCTCCCTGGCATCCAGAAGTGCTTTTTCCAGGTTTTTATTCACCATGTCTAATTCAATGGTGCGTTCCCGTACCGCCTCCTCCACTTTATGGGTGTAGTTTTCCAGGTCCTTGAAAATATTGACTATGTGAAAAATCAGGGAAATGAATATGGCAAAGTCAAAGGCGATAATGGAAAACCCCTGAAGCCAGAACCTCGGTGTCAATTGCAGGAAAGAATACAGCATGTCATGCATCCCCATTGCAACCGCCAATACCGCTCCCACAAACACAATGGACGCTGTCCGCTGGTTCTCGCTTATTCCGTGGTACGCCAGAACCCCGATATAGATAATTCCCAGAAACGACGGAATAAGCACTACGGTATTGAACAGAGACTCAGCTTCGGCAATGCTGCGGGGAACAAGGGTCATCACCGTACCGAGCGCCCCCGCGAGAACAGCTAAAATGATGATAGATGATGTACGCAATGCCCGGCCGAAATATGACCGCAGGAACACGACAAGGAAAAACACCGCGAATAAAAGACAGGCCTTGGAAAAACTGAATGACAGGATATAGGGCAGTATAAGCGGCGGAACCACCATCCGGTGGAAATAATAGGCAAAACATAGGTTTGCGATGGCGAAAAACAGGCTAGAGTCGTCATTGCGGCGGAACACAAAGAGGGTAAAGAAAATAACACTGAACAGAAAGCTGATCATTGCATAGTTTTCCGACTGCATGAAAGAGGGACTGGAGGGATGGTACATGAGACCGTTTATGCGGAAAGCATTCACATTGGGAAGAAGCAGCGGCTCGTCCTTTTGCCGCAGGATACGGACTGCGAAGACATTTAGCCCGGTATACTTCAGGTCCCGGTCGCGGAGGGTTACAAGAGGATATTCGGATCCTATCGTCTGATACTGCCTGTCGACTAACCCCCGTTCGTAAATCATCCGTCCGTTGAGATAGCATTCAAACGGGCCGGGAATTTCCATATGGAGCAGGATGTCGACGCCTTTGAGGTTTCTTGATACCTCGAAACGGGTACGGATCCAGTACACCGGCGGAGACGATTCCTGTCCCCTTTCGGATGTAAGCTGCGTACCCGGGAAACCTGATGCCCAGAGGCTGTCATCAAAGGCAGAACTCCTGTAATCATGGTTGTCACTGTCTTCATACAGCCAGGTATTGGTAAACTGCGGATTGAAATCAAGGAAGCGGAGGGATTCCAGTTTTGAACTATCCTGGCTGAATACAAAAACAGCGCACAGGAGACAGGCGGAAATTGACAGGATACGCATATTCATCGACACCCAGTGTACAGCATAAAGGCCGGCAGGGAAACAATGAAATACATGCATAAAAATACGAATTGTCCCGGATATTATTCACAATCGCCGTAATTTCTTATTTGTTTTTTATTTTTATACGATTCTTTATGCAATTATAACAGTCCGTCGTCTTGACGGTATAGATAAAAGTTCCTATCATTCATAACTAAGCATGAATTCAATAAAATGGTCTGGATTCTCAGGGACAAGACCGTTTATTTGCTCATCTATCAATCATAACTTAGTTTAAGGAGTATAACGTATGTTAGAGTTAAAGAAAGGCGTTGATATCCTTGCCGAAGTGGGTGGAATCACCACTATCGATGCCGCAAAGGACCTGTTCAAGGAAAAGCTCGCCCCGGCAGAGCTGAACAAAATTTTAAAAATCAAAACCGAAGACGCGCTTATAAAAATTGCAAACGCAATTTCCATGTGTGAACCCGATGAAGTATTCATCATAACCGACACACGGGAAGATGCCGTGGAAGTTAAACGGCGGTCACTGGCAACGGGAGAAGAAAAAGCTCTTGCCATAAAGGATCATACCATCCATTTCGACCTTCCCGAAGATCAGGGACGTCTGGTTAAGCAGACTCTCTATATCATCAATGAAGGTGAGAAAACATCGAGTATCGCGAAAACCGAACTCCGCGCCGACTCACTCAAATACATCCGGGAAAACATGAAGGGTATCATGCACGGACTGACCATGTACGTGTCCTTCCTGAACCGCGGACCCGTCGGCGCTGAAGCGGCAATACCGGCGATCATGATCACCTCGTCAACCTATGTACAGACATCCGGCGACATTCTCTACAGAAACGTGTACACGGATTTCGATGCTGAAGTACAGCGCTGCGGTACTTTCTTCACCAACTGTCATTCCCAGGGTACCAACCGGTCGGAAGATGTGCCCAAGGCCCGTATTTACATGGACAGAAGCTGGCAGACTACCTACTCAACATTCTGTACCTACGCAGGAAACACCCTTCTCCTCAAAAAAGGAAACCACCGTTTTGCCTGTGACCGGGCGATTTACGAAAAAACCGGAAAAGAGCTGTCTGAACACATGTTCCTTACCGGTCTGACCGGTCCTGACGGCCGAAAAACCTACTTTGCCGGCGCAGCGCCTTCGGGCTGCGGTAAAACCACGACAGCCATGGTCGGTTCCGATTTTATCGGCGATGACCTCTGTCAGCTGTGGATTGCAGGCGACGGAACCCTCCGTGGTATCAACCCGGAAAAGGGTATTTTCGGTATCCTTGCCGATGTAAACGAAGAAGGCGACCCCTTCCTCTTCAAGAAACTCAGAAACGAGGGAGCAGAGGTTATTTTTTCCAATGTGTGCATCGACGGCAACCTGAAACCCCGGTGGGAAGGCGACGGTGAACCGCTCCCCGAAAAGGGCGTAAACTTTCAGGGTGACTGGTTCCCCGGTAAAAAAGACGCCAACGGCAAGGAAATCCCCATCTCTCATCCGAACTCCCGCTGTACCATCAGAAACAACGAAATTGACAACTATAACGAAACTGACGCGGAAGATCCCAAGGGATGCGAAGTGAAGGTCATCACCTATTCCGGACGCGATTCCGACACGATGCCTCCGGTATGGGCGGCAAAAACCATGGATGAAGGCGTTGCGATCGGCGCATCGGTTGTATCCGCAGCCACTGCAACAGAGGTCGGCGCTACCGGCGTCAACCGTCAACCCTGGGCAAACGCTCCGTTCATTCCCGGTGCTCTGGGCGACTATATGGATGCCCAGTTCAAATTCTTCAATTCATCGGACCTGAAGCAGAAACCCCTCATGGCCGGCTTGAACTACTTCCTCACCGAAGGATCCCGGGGCGGCGAAGGCAAAAAACTGCTGGGCGAAAAGAAAGACGTAAAAGTCTGGCTGGGATGGCTTGAACTCCGGGCAAACAAGGATGTCGACGCCATTGAAACACCCATCGGGTTCATCCCGAAATATGAAGACCTGAAGAAGCTGTTTGCCGGTATCGACAAGGAATACCCAGTCGAGTTGTACAACAAACAGTTCGCCTTCTACGTGGACAATATTGTTTCCAGACTGGATCTCCAGACCGAAGCATACAAAAAAGACGAAAACGTACCGTCGAAAATCTTTGATATCTATGCAAAGCAGAAAGAAGAACTGCTTGCTCTCAAGGAAAAATACGGCTCCGTCGTTTCTGTTGAAAACCTTATCAAAGGCTGATATAGAAGTTGAAGGCTGCTTATAAAAGCGGCAAACCCTCCCATCCGGCTTATCCGGAGCGGGAGGGTTTTTTTATGTAAATACAGTCGGTACAAATAAGATCAATACACGGTGATGGAGCCAGTATCGGTGGCGATATCTACTTCAAGAAAGCCCTTTCCCCATACCTGTGGCGACCTTCCCCGGGTTTCATACAGGCGTATTCGCCCCGTATCGGAATTTGCCCGTACCCGCAGGTCTGTCACCGCGTTATCGAGATTAAGGGTAATGCTGCCTGTGTCGGAACGAAAACTGGAATCGCCGTTTAACAACAGCCTGCCGGCCCTGATGCCGCCGGTATCAGTCCTCACGGACACCGTACCCAGAACTCCCTCAAGGTCAATACTGCCGGTATCGCTTTTCATAAAAAACCACCCGCTGGAACCCAAAAGGCTCAGACGGCCGGTGTTGCTGGTAAGGTTGAAGGTCCCCTCGGATTCCTCCACCCGAATGGATCCGGTATCGCTGTGCAGACGTATTTCTCCTGTACAATCCAGGGCTGTAATGCTCCCGGTATCCGATCGCAGATCAATGGGCGCCGAAATTGATGCTATATGCTGCGCGCCTGTATTCCCTGTACAGGATATCCGGACAGAAGGGGGAAGATTCAGCACCACGCGGTGGGGCCCGGCACTGTCAGAAAAAAGAACCCTGGTATCCCTGGTCCATAGGCGCAGCACACCCGAGCGTACATCGTGGGAAGCCTTGTAGCGGGTTCCCGCGGGAGCCTCTAGCTCCAGACGGGTGACATCCGTGTCTTTTCCCTGTATGAAAACCTCGTAAATTCTCATGTCATCGAGTACTACCTCGCGGATGTCGGTATACTCAAAATAGGTTGCTTCCCGGTTTCCGTAGGCATATACCTGGGCGGGCACACAGAGTACCAGCAAATAAATACATAGACTCATACGGGGCCTTTTCATCTTCACCATCTCCTTCTATGTCTGATATAACAAAACCGCCGGCCGGGTCTGTCACCAGGACCTGTACGTGATTGACAAGAACCTCCTTCGGCCGGTATTATCGTTTTACAGTGCCTGGATCCTGAAATGGACCGGGACACGAGAGGAACAATGCCTGAAATACAATGTTCTCATGTTACATTCTCCTACCGTGAAGGGGTACCCGTCCTTTCGGATGTATCCTGCCGTATACCCCAGGGCCAGTACGCCGCCATAGTCGGCGCCAACGGGTCGGGAAAAAGCACTTTCATCCGCCACCTGAACGGCCTTCTTGTGCCCCGGCAGGGGGAAGTGAGAGTCGGGGTTCTCACCAGCAGCAAAAAGCAGGACATCATTCCCCTGCGCACCACAGTCGGCATGGTGTTCCAGTCGCCGGAATCCCAGATTGTCGGCACCACCGTGGAAACCGATATTGCCTTTGCCCTGGAGAACACCGGCGTCAGCAGAAACGAAATACGCAGCAGAATCCGCAGAGTACTGAATGAAACAGGACTGTCAGGATTCGAGACCCGGCCCACCGACCAGCTTTCGGCCGGCGAACAGCAAAAACTGGCCATTGCCTGCATGATGGCCCTGCATCCTGACATCATCGTGTTTGATGAAGCCACCTCGATGATTGAACCGGAAGGCAGAAAAGAGATACTCTCGCTCATCCGGGCCCTCCACGCCCAGGGCAAGACAGTCATCTGCGTTACCCACGACATGGATGAAGCCCTGGAGGCAGAACGGATACTCCACTTTCACCGCGGAGTCCTCCTCCACGACCTGCCGCCCTCTGATTTCTTTTCAGGTGAAAATCTCCTGGAGTTCAACATCGGATACCCTTCCCTCCAAACTGCGGCTCGCCGGCTGGCCGGGTATTTACCCGGGTTCGACCTTTCCCACGGAACCCTCGACACCCTGAAAGACAGCCTTGCCGCGGGAATAAAAAGGGCAAAAACCCCCGCTGCCTCAGAACAGGGAATAAACGAGGAGACTGAAAATAAAGAAACAGTCATTCATTTTGACACCTGCAGTTTTTCCTACCTCCACGGGACAGAACGGTCCCTTCCGGGCCTGGACAAGGTGTCAACGGAGATTGCAGCAGGAGAATGTGTAGGTATCATCGGCAGCACAGGAAGCGGAAAGTCAACCCTCCTTCAGCATATCGATGCCCTGCTGATACCTCAAAAAGGTGCGGTTTCCGTGTTTTCCTGCATTACTTCGGACACCCATACCGACCTGAGGGCCCTCCGGGTCCGGATAGGTTTTGCTTTCCAAAAACCCGAAAAACAGCTGTTCAGGACCTTTACCGGCGACGATATCGCCTTCGGTCTTGAACAGCTGGGACTTCCACTGACAGAACAGGCGCGGCTTGTCCGGAATGCAATGAAGAAAACCGGCCTCTCGTATATGGAGTTCAAAGACCGGCCGGTCCATGGGTTAAGCGGCGGTGAAAAACGCAAAGCCGCCTTGAGCGGCGTTCTGGTAACAAACCCGGAGATTCTTCTTTTGGATGAACCGACATCGGGCCTGGATCCGGCCGCCAGGCAGGACATCATAGGCCTTGTAAAAAAAGAAAAGTCCGCGGGTTCCACTGTCGTTTTCATTACCCATGACATGGAGGTGCTCTGCGCACTGGCGGACAGGGTGATCGCCATGGAAAAGGGCGGTATTGGTTTCGACGGCCCTCTGGACGAGTTCATGGAAACCCGCTACGGCGGCGGAAACCCTGACGGGGAAGAATCACTCCCCGTGGCCGCCCGGATAAGCCTGGACCCGCGGTTTCGGGGCCTGAATGCCTGGTCCCTGGAGACCCTGGGGGCACGCCTCGGTGAGGGCCTTTGACATGAAGGATTTCGAGTTCATACGGAACGTTTCAATCGGCCAGTACGTGGAAAAAGAAAGCCTGTTCCACCAGCTGCATCCGGGCTGCAAACTCTTTGCCCTCATCATCCTCACTGGATGCGTGCTGGCAGCACCCGGACCGGCCGCCTTAGGACTTGCCTGGCTGGTGCTTACCGCTGTCATCCTCATCTCCCGTATTTCTCTGAGGTTTGTCTACAGGGGCATTCTGCCGGCCCTGCCCTACCTTGTGCTAATTGCGGTACTCCAGCTGTTGTTTTCTACTGCCGACCCCGGTGACCGGATTCTGTGGAAAACTCCCTGGGACGGCTGGTTCGCCTTGCGAATAACACCGCGCCAGCTGGTATCCATCCTTGTGTTCATGCTGCGATTTTTTGTACTGATGGGCACCTTTACCTGGTTTTCATCGGTCAACACCGCCAATGAACTGGCCCGGGGTACCGAACTGTTTTTCAGTCCGCTGCGGGGCCTGCGGTTCCCCGCCCACGAAGCCTCCCTGCTGGTCACGGTCACCTTCCGGTTCATTCCCATCCTGGCCCAGGAGGCAGAAACCCTGATGAAGGCCCAGGCAGCCAGAGGCGCCGATATCGGAACCCACAAAGGGGGGCCGGTACAACGCATTGTAAGCTTTTTCCCCCTTTTCCTGCCCCTCTTTCACAATGCTCTTCTCCGGGCGGAAACCCTGATCGAGGCAATGGAAACAAAGTGTTACTCGGGAGGCTACGGCAGGACATCCCTGATTGTGTACAGGCTGAAGCCAAAGGACATCCTGGTTCTGCTGGTCCTGACAGCAGCCTGCGCCCTCATCCTTTACTCAGGTTATTCCGGAATACCGGGTATTCCGGTGTGGATACAAGGTTATTAATTTTATACATGAATGGAGGAATTTCATGGCAGATCAGCGTTTACGGAAAATTGTCATATCTGGAGTACTGGGGGCCGTCGCCATCGTTCTGGGCATCACGCGGCTGGGCTTCGTTCCCTGGATAGGAGGAGCAGCACTTACGGTCATGCACGTACCGGTCATAATCGGCGCAATCATAGAAGGGCCGGTGGTCGGCATGATAATCGGGTTCATTTTCGGCCTGTTCAGCATGATCCAGTCAGCGGTCGCACCTACCGGCCCCATTGACGTGGCCTTTACCAACCCGGTCATTTCGGTCGTGCCCCGGGTCCTCATCGGCCTTACAACCTGGCTGGTATACAAAAGTTTCAGGGGAAAAAAGGAAGGAGCGGCGGTCATTCTGGCATCGGTGATCGGGTCTTTAACCAACACCGTGCTGGTACTGGGTTTTCTGGGACTGTTTGGATTCATCGGGTGGGCCCTGATAGGCACCATCACCCTGACCAACGGACTGCCCGAGGCAGCGGCTGCGGCCGTATTGTCCACCGCCGCGGTATTAGGGTGGAAGAAAATCGCCCTTGGCCGCCAGTCATCCCGTCTACCGGAAATTGAGGACACGGATGCTGCTGGCAATTGACGCGGGAAACACCAACATAGTCATCGGCATCCATGACGGCAGTACGTGGCGTAACCACTGGAGGATACGCACAGTACCCGACCAGATGCCCGACGAGTACCGGGTCCTGCTGAAGGGTCTTCTGAACGACGGCGGCATGGGGCCGTCTGACATCCGCCAGGTGGTTATCTCCAGCGTGGTGCCCCAGCTTACGGGGAAACTGAAGGAAATGGCGGTCAATCTGACAGGGAAACCCCCGGTCATCGTCGGTCCAGGGGTCAAAACCGGGATAAAAATCCGTACCTCCAACCCGTCGGAGGTAGGGACCGACCTGGTATGCAACGCAGTTGCAGCCTTCAACCGGTTCAAACAGAACTGCATCGTCATCGATTTCGGAACAGCCCTCACCTTTACGGCGGTCAGTGCAGCGGGTGAGATGCTGGGTGTAGCCATAGCCCCCGGCCTGCAGGCTGCTGCCGAGTCTTTGTCCAAGGCAACGGCCCAACTGCCCCAGGTGTGGCTTGAGCCTCCCGCCACGGTTTTGGGGAAAAACACCATTCACTCAATACAGGCAGGGATCATCTACGGCTATACAGGGCTGGTGGAAAAATTGGTGGAAAAAATGAAACAGGAAATCGGCGGCGATGTAATTGTCGTGGGAACCGGCGGACGGGCGGACATCATTGCACCCTTGAGCGATGTGATCACCGTGACAGAGCCCTGGCTCATCCTGGAAGGCCTGCGGATTATCGCCGGCCTTAACGAAGAAGGTTGAGCTTTTCCAGTTTGGGAGCAATGACCGCCCGGCAGTACCCCGCATAGGGGTTACGGGCGTAGTAATCCTGATGGTACCCCTCGGCCGGATAAAACCGTTCCAGGGGAATTATTTCGGTTACCGCCGGCTTTTTGAGGCGGCGCGAAGCCTCTTTCAGGGCGGCTCTTGCTTCTTTTTCCTGGCCCGGTCCCCGGGTGAGAATAATGGACCGGTACTGGGTTCCCACATCGGCGCCCTGGCGGTTCAGGGTGGTGGGATCATGGCTGACAAAAAACAGGCCCAGCAGTTCCGGGTAGGTGATGACAGCAGGATCATAGGCTATTTCAACCACCTCCGCATGCCCTGTGGTTCCGGAACATACCGAGTTGTAATCCGGGTCCTGTGTATGTCCGCCGGCGTAACCGCTGGTCACCTTTTCCACCCCGCTGATACGGGAAAACACCGCCTCCAGGCACCAGAAACAACCTCCCCCAAAATAGGCGGTATTTCTGTCTGTCATCGGGGCCGTATCATTGCTGTCCATCATGAACCTCCAGGTGCCGGGGGCGGAAATAACCACCATCCGTCTCACCAAATATACTAAAACCTCTGCAAAAAGTGCATCTTTTACCCGCAGAGTATAAAAAAGGCCCGGCACCGCCGACGTATCAGCGGTACCGGGCATATCCTGCCTTGCCTGCGGCCGGGCGGGAAGCTCCTTGATTCAAAAGTCTTCCTGCCGCAGGACCTGTCCCCCGGCGTATGTCAACCCGGTTACTTTTCCACCTTTATCTTGATGGATTTAGGCTTCGCTTCGGGTTTCTTAGCCAAATGAAGTGACAGAATTCCGTTTTTGTAAACTCCGTCAATTTTTTCGGCGTCGACATCCTTCGGCAGTACAAAACTGCGGGAGAACTGTGCCGACCGGCGTTCCCGAATCAGGTAACCGTTCTTGTCATCCTTCCGGTCTTCTTTCTTTGCAGAAGAAATTGTGAGCAGATTATCCTCTACCTTAACATCTACATCTGCTTCGGTAAGACCGGGCAGTTCAGCTTCCAGGACATACTCGTTTTCGCTTTCCCGGACATCCACTAAAGGAGCCCATGTGCGTCCGTACACCGGTGCATCAACAAGGAAATTGTCAAAAACCCTGTCCATTTCATCCCAGATGCTCAAACCGTTATTCTTGTGTGTTTTTGCTATGTAGTTCATAGTGAACCTCCCTCTTCTGCGCCGATACCATCCGGCGCCTTTTGTTTAATCGTTAGAAGCCACTGTCCGGTAACACCGTTTTTGTGTCTTCACTTATTATATAAGCATAAACTGTGCCAATTTAGATAAAACCCTTTAATTTTATATAATACAAAGACTTACAGGATACTTACAGATATTCCTCTTCCAGAGATGATCAGGCATACTGTGTCATTATGATATAGTGTATCTATTTGTCTGTTTAGTTGTGTCTTTTTTACACATTTCTACACTTCCAGTGATCGGGACTGTCCCCGTGATGTGCCAGGGATTGACAATGGGGTAAAGACACAGAACAGGCGTTCATGGTACAACCTATCCCATGACCCCAGAAATCATGGCCCGGCGGGGCGAGCTGTTGCACCTACTGCGGGATTTCTTTTTTCAGAAAGGATATCTTGAGGTCGACACGCCTCTCTTAAGCCCCCGGATAATTCCCGAAACCACCATCGAAATTTTTTCCAGCACCATGAAGACACCTTACGGTACGGAACAGGAACTCTATCTGCTGCCCTCTCCCGAGTACTATCACAAACTTTTGATAGCCGACGGAATGAGACGCCATTTTTACCAGCTTTCCAAGGTATTCCGCAACAGCGAGCAGACCGGTCTTCATCACAACATCGAGTTTACCATGCTCGAATGGTACTCCCTCGGATCAGATTACCGATCATCCATGGGTTTCGCAAAAGAACTGCTGCAACACTGCGCCCGTCATCTTTTGGGCGAACACCTGTCATTTTCCGCCATGAGGGTAAGCGACGCCTGCCGCAGCTTCGCGGGGCTTGATCTTGACGCCTTGCAGAACCCTTCCCTTCTCCGGGAAGAAGCCATGCGAAGGGGCCACCGCATTCCCCCTGACGAAACCTGGAACGACACCTTCCAGCGCCTTTTTGTCAGCGAAGTGGAACCGCAGCTGCCGGCGGAGAACCCGGTGTTTCTCCTGGATTATCCGGTACAGATCCCCTGCCTTGCGAAAACCAGCCCCGACGGCCGTTACCGTGAACGGTGGGAACTGTACTGGAAAGGCATGGAACTGGCGAACTGCTACACCGAGGAAACCGACGCTGCCGCCGTCAAGGCATTCATGGAACAGGAGGGGGCGGGAAAAGACCGTTGTGCCCTGGTAAAAGCACGGTGGGACGAGGAGTTCTGGAAGCGCTTTTCCCACGGGTACCCGGCGGTATCCGGCGCCGCCCTGGGGTTTGACCGACTTTTAATGGCCCTTCTGGACATCCGCGATATAGCCCAGGCGGTCTATTTTCCCTTCCGCCGCTGAAAAAAATCTCCCCTTCTTTACGGTGCCTGGCACAGAAAATTCAGGTACAACAGTACGGTACCTTGCGATCTGCCGGAAACCGAAGTATTGTTATATTCGCAAACACGGTACAACGGGACAAGGGCCATCCGGCAGGGCAGGCACTGTCTGGTTTGAGGAAAGGAAGCAGCAATGGACATACGAAAGATAACAACCCAGGAACAACAGAACCAGTACAGCGAATTGTGCAAATACTGTTTCAACGACAGCGTCGGCTGGACCGACCATATGTTCGACCCGGGGCCGCAAACTCAGGAAGCCTGGGGCGCCTTTGAAAAGGACACCCTGAAAAGCGCAGTGATATCCCGCCACATCAATGTCCGCCTCTTTGGACAGATGCACATGATGGCCGGTATTTCCGCAGTGGCCTCATACCCCGAGGCCCGGAACAAGGGTTACGTCAGAACCCTCCTTCAAACAATCCTTAACGGAGAACGGAAGGCCGGAAAAACCGTGTCCAGCCTGTACCCTTTCAGCTTTGCCTATTACCGGATGTTCGGCTTCGGCGATCTGGAAGACTTCCGCTATATATCCTTCAGCCCCGAGGACATCCTGCCGCTTAAAAACACGGCTCCCCTTGTGCCCTACGACGGCAGTACGGCCATGTTCGACGACATGAAGACCGTATGGAACGCCTATTACGGGAATTTTGATTTCGGTTCAGATGTGAGCTCCCGGACCGCGGAATGGTACAACCAGGGGGCACAGGACGGAAAAACCCGCAGCTATGTCGCCTACGGGCCCACAGGCCCTGCAGGGGTAATTGTCTACTCCCTGGTACCAACCGAACCTTTCCGGTCGGAGATGGAGATCAGTTCCCTTGCATGGAAGGACCCTTCGGGCCTTAGGGACATCATGGCCCATATTGCCTCACACCGCAGCCAGACGGCCCTGATCAAGGGCCAGTTCCACGCCTCGGTGCCCCTGCACCTGTTCATGAAAGAACCCCGGATTACCGCAGGGGTTATGCGCAGCTGGATGGCCCGGCCCCTCAATCTTGAAGACATACTTGCATCCAAACTGAAAGAACAGACAGACTTCCGGCCTCTGGTCTTTTCGGTAGAAGACCCGACAGTACCCGATGAAACCGCCACCTATGAAGTATCTCCTGCCGGTGTAACAAAAGCACCTTTTTCCGGCAGGAATCCGGTCAGCATGCCGGTGCTGTCCTCCCTGCTGTTCGGAGGCATACGTCCCCAGGAGGCTTATCTGACAGTCTGTTCCCATCAATGGGTCCTGGACGCAGCTGATTTCTTCATGAAAAAGAGGGCATGTTACATTAACGAGCGTTTTTAGTACCGCAGTATAGCCGCGCAGCGTGCCAAGGGAGTGGTCACCGGAGGTACACTTGAAGTTTCCCCTTTTTTAGGATAGTCTTGGCGCCACCGAGAAAAAAACAGGAAGGATCGAATGAAAGCAGGTCAAATAGAAAACGGCATGTTCATACTGGAGAAGGGCGAACCCTTTCTGGTTGTCGAACGTGAATTTGTAAATCCGGGAAAAGGGTCCGCCTTTGTGCGCTGCAAACTGAAAAACGTCCTCACCGGCGCGGTCCTCAAACCCACCTACAAGACACCGGACAATATAGAAGAAGCGACGGTCACCGAACATCCATGCCAGTATTTATACAACGACGGCGCCTCATTTCACATGATGGACAACGATTCCTATGAACAGTTTGAAATTCCCATGAGCGGCAGCCTTGAAGATAAACAGTTGTTCATGAAAGACGGAGAAACCTATACCGTCGTGTTCTGGGAAGAAAAAGCCGTCGACATCAAAATACCCTACAAAATCGTGTATGAAGTTACCGAAGCGGAAGACGCCGTCAAGGGAGACACGGTCCAGGGCGCGACAAAGTGGGTTACCATAGAAACCGGACTGAAAGTGAAGGTACCCATTTTCATCAAACAAGGCGAGCGTATCATGATCAATACTGACACCCGGGAGTACGTTGAACGGGTAAACAACTGACCATTCCTGACTGGTACTTCCACAAGGAGGTACCATTGCGGTTCATGGGGGCAGACACCCGCTGGATGCTGTCCCACGGCCTGTTTTCTTCCTTCGGCATTGACGAGGGAACAACCCTGCTGTTAAAAACCCTGGCCGCAAGCCCCTGGCTCCCTGAGGTTACAAGCCTTCTGGATATCGGCTCCGGGACGGGGGTCATCGCCGGCGCCATAAAGTCGCGGTTTCCGGCCGTTCAGGTATACCTTCAGGACCGGGACGCCCTGGCCCTGCACTTTTCCGCCCTCAACTTTACCCACAACAAACTTTCGTATGCCGGTCTTTCCAGCGATCTTGCCCTCCACGGGATAAAAGAAAACTGCGACCTGATAGTCTCGAACATTCCGGCGAAAGCCGGGACCCCGGTCATCCGTGAACTCATCAGCCGGATACCCGGTTTCCTGAACCCGGGAGGACGGGCCGCGGTGGTGGTCATTAGCGCGCTCAAGGAAACTGCAGCCGCGGCGGTCATTGGATCCGGACAGATGATAAGTCTGCAGGAACACACACCCCGGTATTCTGTTTTTCATTTTGCACCGAAGGGCCCCCTCACCGGCCGGCAGGATATGGGTAATGATGAACTTGAGAGCTATCTGAGAGACAAGAAAACCTTTAACGAAGGGGGAGTGAATTACACCCTCTCCACTGCCTACAATCTTGATGAATTCGACACCATATCCTACAGCACCCACAGCCTGTTCTCGTTACTGAAACGGGTATCGTTGAAAGGGCCTTTCGGGGTGTATCATCCCGGACAAGGACACGCGGCCCTTTACCTGGCCAAGCGGTCGGACAAAACACACGGACCTGTTTCTCTCATTGGCCGGGACATCCTTTCCCTTCGCCTGGGGGCCTTCAACCTGAAAGCTGCAGGGTTCGAGGCGGAAATCTTTCACCTGCCCTTCCCCGACCCGGACCGCAGCCCCGGCAGAAGCCTTCATTTCCTTGCGGTATTTCCCCAGAAAATCCCCGGCGTAGGCGCAGGGGAGTACTGGCCTTTTGCCGAAAAAGCACTGGAAACCGGAAGCTGGGTGAGTTTCAGCGGCCCCAGCGCCCAGATTCACCACATACTCAGCGGAAAACCCAGAAACTTCAGCCTTAACGACAGCTGTAAATACCGGGGCCACCGGAGTATCCTTTTACAAAAACGGTAATTGCGCGTTTACCACCGGCCTGCAATATGCTATATTTATACTTGTCTACTTTTGTAAGGAATTCCACTTGGTTGAGGTTTATACATGAGAATTACCACCAAAGGCCGTTACGCCCTCAGGGCCATCACACAACTTGCCAAATCTTACGCAGGCCAGCCCATTTCCATTAAGGAACTTTCAAAAACCGAGGATATCAGCCCTGAATTCCTGGAGCAGATATTCTTCAAACTCCGTAAAGCAGGAATCATTTCCTCTACCCGCGGACCGGGCGGCGGTTTCAGCCTGGAAAAGGATCCGAAAGAAATAACCATACACGATCTTTTTTCCGCTGTAGGCGAGGGAATTGAGCTTACCCCCTGTTCAGGGGAAGAAGAGTGCGAAAAGGCAGAAGAATGTCTGACTCACAGCCTATGGAAAGACGCAAGCGCCCATTTTCAGGAGTATTTTTCCGGCATAACCGTAGACGATGTTCTTCACAAACGGGTGAGCGTCTAGCATTATTGCCTTTCTCTGGAGCACCTCTATCCCGTCAAATCGGCTTCTGCTTTCTGCGTGCACGCATGGTCTGGTCCGAACGGATATGAAGGTCCACCTGGGGAAAGGGTATTTCTATCTCGTTATCACGGAACCGCCTCCAGGTTTCCAGATTATTCCACGAAAGAGCCGCGTGTTTTGTGGAGACGTCCCGTATCCAGGTGAATAAAGCAAGATTGATGCCGGAATCCCCGAATGATGTCACCCGGACGTCGGGTTCCGGAACCTTGAGGGCATAGGGATTATCCATACCCACCCCGCTCAGCACTTCTATGGCCTTATCCAGATCTGTGGCGTAGGACACCGATACTTCGTTTTTAATGATGATGCGCCTGTCGTCGTAACTGTAATTGTATACCGTGGAATCGACCAGCTTTGAATTGGGTACAATGATGGTCTCGTATGTGATGGTGTTTATGACGGTGGACAGAAGGCGGATATTTATGACCGTTCCCTCGTAAGAGTCCACCAGGATACGGTCCCCTTCCTTTATAGGGCGGTTAAAGATGATGACCACACCGGCAAAGAAATTCGCCACCACGGTCTGAAGGCCGAATCCCAGACCGAGACCCAAAACCCCGAACATGACGGTGAGGGCCGATAAATCTATGCCGATGATGCCAAGACCGACCAGAAGCACCAGGAACATGACCAGATAGCGGACAAGGTTGGATACAGAGAATTTCTTGGACTCGTCCAGGCCGACGCGGTTTAAAAGATAGGTATTGGTAATTTTCCGGGAACCCTGCCCGGCCCAGGCGGCCATATAGAACACGGGAATCATGAGGATGATGGTAACGACCGACACCTTGGTGCTCCCCGACTCCAGCAGCGGTGTATTCAGGAGCCCGAAAAAGGAACGGCTGTAACGCTGTACCTCGGCCCCTAACAATCGGACAAACAACAACACGACGGCGATGAAAAACACAAGGCGCAGGTAGAATTTCCACCGGCGCAGGATTTTCGCGGCGCTTTCATCTTCCACCCTGGCCCGCTTTATGACAGTCTTAACCGCGACTACCAGCAGTTTGACAACAACGGCACAGGCAAGCGCCGGCAGGAAAAACTGCAACAGAAGGCTCAGCAGAGAAAATGGTAACGTGATTTCAAACAATGTCAGAGGCTCAAGAAACAGATGCCGGATTTGATCCACACCACACGTCCTTATTCATCCGCTCTAATCAGCGCGGACATACTCAATCAGTTCTTTATGTGTATCGGCAGATATGAGCTTTTTGGCAAGGAGGTATCCAAGGAGGTCTTCTACATGAAGGTACGCATGCAGCCTGATCCCCGCCTGTTCCATGTCTTTGCGCCCCTGGACGCCGCGTTCAAACAGGACCACAAGATCAGCGACCTCAAGCCCCGCTTCCTTTAAAATGGCGGCCGCCTCAATCTTGCTCAATCCCGTGGTAATCAGGTCATCCAGAAGAATGACCGCCTCGCCGGGAGTGAACTCGCCTTCCACCAGTTTGCCGGTCCCGTGGGACTTGACGCTCATGCGGGGATACACCAGGGGAAGCCCGCTCGAAAGGGACGCGGCTGTCGCCAGAGGCAGGGCAGCAAGGGGTATACCCGCGATTTTCGCCGCCCCGGTTTCCCTGCTTACCCGGGAACACAGGGCGCCGTAGGCCTTCCCGACCCTGGCCAGAAACCGGGGGTCACTCTGTATTTTACGCATATCAATGTAAAAAGGAGACTTTTTACCGCTTTTCAGGGTGAAATCCCCAAGCTGAAAACATCCTGTATCTATAAGTCCCTGACAGATATCGTCCTTGAGTTCTGTCTCGTGTTTGGAATATGCAGCCGCTGCACCGGTTCCTGTCCCGGCAAGGGCCTTTTCCCGGGCGGCATTAAGGGCATCGCGGTATTCCCTGGCCGCTTGAGCGGGATCGGGCGCGTCGTACACGGCCCTGCCGACCATGGGGAGGATACCCATACCGTCGCTGCGGATACCCGCGAATACCGCCTCTTCCATGGTGCCGCCCTGGGCACCGATGCCCGGCGCGAGAAACCAGATGTCCGGCAGTTCCTTCCGGACCGCCGCGAGGGACTGGGGATCATTGCCGCCGACCACCAGGCCGATTCGGTCCGACCAGGTGCTCAACTGCCGGGCAAGATTGATGAACAGGGGTTCGCTGCCATGAGGCCCGGCGACAGACAGTTCCTGAATATCACCGGCACCCGGGTTGGAGGTACGGCACAACAGGAAATACCCCTTGTCGGCATAGGCCAGAAAGGGGTCCGCCGAGGTCTTTCCCATGTAGGGGTTCAAGGTTACCGCGTCCGCGCCCAGAACATCGAACACGGCTTTGGCATAGGCTTCGGCTGTCGCGCCGATGTCGTTACGCTTGGCGTCGATGATAACCGGTATGTCATCTCCGATCATTTTCAAGGTCGCTTCGAGGGCCCTCATACCCGCAATGCCATGGGCCTCGTAAAAGGCAATGTTGGGTTTGAAACAGGCAGTATACGGCCCTGCAGCCTCTATGACACGCCGGTTTTTTACTGTAAGGAATTCAAAGGGGTCTTCCCCCTGGGGAACGCGCGGATCGAGGCCCACGCAAAGAAGGGTATGGGCGTCCTGAATGCGCTTTTGCAGTTTCTGAAAAAATGTCATGCCGGGTACCTGCCTGGAATATGGGAGTGGAACACAAGGAAGATGCGGCCACCTGCCTTATGGAAAAACCATAGCAGTCAGGCGCTGTGAGTGTCAATGTTCGCCAAGGTCCCCGGCGGTGCCGGACAGGAGATCGACAATGGATTCCGGGTGTTCCTCGAACTCGACAAAGCGTTTGATACGCTGAAATACTTCATGATTGGCCAGAAAAACCTGGACGATTTCGGGATCGAAGTGCTTGCCGGATTCCTCGGTGATGATCCTGACCGCCTCTTCGTGGGTGTAGGCTTTTTTATAGGACCGTTCGCTGGTGAGGGCGTCGTATACATCGGCTATGGCCACAATCCGGGCAGACAGCGGAATGTGTTCACCCTTGCGCCCCTCGGGGTAACCCGTACCGTCCCATTTTTCATGGTGATAGTAGGCAATTTCTTTTCCGATGGTCAGAAACGACCGTTTATCCATGGAGACATCTATTTCCGCCAGGGCACGGCCGCCCAGTTTGACGTGTTCCTTGATTTTTTCGTATTCCTCATCGGTGAGGGGCCCTTCTTTCAGCAGAATGTGGTCCTCTACCCCGACCTTTCCCACATCGTGGAGGGTTGCGGAAATATAGATGTCCTCGATATAGGAATCGGTAATGTAATTCGCGTATTTGGGATTGTCCTTGAGCTTCGTGACCAGCACCCGTGCGTATTCCCGCATGCGTTCCAGATGTTTGCCGGTCCCCTTGTCCCTGAATTCCGTCAGTTTGGCAAATCCCAGGATGGCCGCCGACTGGGCTTCCTTGAGCTGATTGAAGGATTCCTGGAGTTTCTGCTCCAGGTGCACCCGCTCGGTCAGGTCTTTCTCTACAATGGAATAGGCAAGGACCTCGTCGCTTGAGTCCTTGATGACCGAATAGGACGCGTAGGTATATACGTCCTTGCCGGCCTTGTCCTTTCGGTGGACTTCGGGATCGGTGTACTTGCCGCCGTTACGGTCTATCAGGGTCTTGATCTTGGCAAAGGACGGGCTGGTCATGCCTCCGCGGAATACATCGTCATAATGACGGGATATTACATCGTTCCAGCTGTAACCGTAGCTGGATTCGGCGGCAAAGTTCAGGTTGAGGATGTGGCCCAGAGGGTCACAGATAATGATGGACGAGAGTATGGTGTCAAAGAGAATGCGGAAATTCCGCTCTGATATAAGGAGACGGCTCTCTATATTCCGTACATAGGTGAGGTCCTTGACGTGGCAGGAATAGCTCTCTACATACCCTTCCCGGTTGCGTACCACCCAGGCGGATTCCAGGGCCTTTTTCAGAAACCCGTCTTTGGTGAAAAACTGGACATTCTCATCCTGGTATGATGAAGATTCCTTTAAAAGAGCAAGGCGTTCATTAAAATCCTCGGGATAGGCCAGAAGATCACGCATATTGGCAGGACATTCCTCTGGAGAATATCCGATAAAATCGTAAAAGGAAGGATTCGCGGTGATGATATTGCCGTCGGTGTCGGCGGTGTAAAAGGCCTCCCGGACATTGAAAAACAGTTCACGATACTGTACCCGGTAGTATTCCGGCGAATCGGGCCGGGCGGGCTCAACAGGGAGCATACGGACCAGGGTATAGGCCCCTTCGAGGGTCTGGACCACGAAGGAGGTCACATCGAACTCCCGCTTTTCATTCCGGGCCACATTCACCACGATGCGTCGGCGGATTTCATCCCCGGGCTTCAAGTCCATGACCTGCAAAAGCTCTTTCTTGCGGGCGAACATCTCCATGCTGCGCCATTTGAGGAGCCGCAGCAGTACTTCGTTAAAGAACAGCAGTTCATTGTCCTGATCGATAATCAGAAACCCGTCTGAGATCTCTTCTATGATTTTTATCAGCACACTGTTGAAGTTGATGGCGCTGCTCCTGTTCATCTGAGTATGTTCCTGCTGCCCTTCATGGTAATTTTCGGCGTCCGCCCTTATTAGGGTGATACCATTGGCGTTAAAATTAAGCGAAATTATCCCAGTACTGATGCAGTATATCTATTTTATCCATTTTTGTAAATAGGGGTATTTTAGTAATTTAGATAATAATCGTTATTTTCCCCGGTATACGAGAAGGTCACGCCCCGCAGATTTCAGTACAACCCTGGTTTTGACACTGCCCCGGATGCCGGCTTCAAAGAGGGTCCGCGCACCGGGTTCTTCATACACCTGCCGGGATATGGTTATATGGGGGTGCATCAGCTTCGTGTGGACCAGCACGATGTCCGCCAGGGTACGGCCGCTGAATCCCACCTTTTCGCCGTAATTGACGGCAAGCACCGGGCCTCCGTGAACGGACAAAGCGCAGCCCCCGGCAGCAGGCCTGCGACCGCTCCCGCACAGGTCCGTATGAATGGCAACAGCCGCCCGGACAGCGGAAACCGGGTCTAAAAAAAGGGCAACAGCCGAATCGTGGGAATATCTGAATACGCTGCCCCCTGCCGCCCGGATCCTGTCCGCGGCGCCGGACAGCACACGGTAGCCTTCACTAAAGGCCTGGGTATCGTCTACCGTACCAAAAAGACCCCGCAGTACCGGATCGGTAAAACACAGGACCGCCGCGGATCGAATTTCAAGACAGGACCCCGGGGGAATGAGCCCCCACCCCGGCCCGCAGCGGAATTCAGGGAGCATCAGGCAATCAACCGCCGGAACACCGGGAATCCTGGCACGGCGCGGAAGCTCATCCGGGACCTCACTGCCGTACACAGCCGGATCAAGGGAAAAAAGGGCATACCGGTGTTCATCGGCCCTCGGCCGGAAAACAGTCCCGCATCCCCGGCAGGTCCGGTCTCCTTCAAAGGAATGGCCGCAGGGTATCTGGGCTTTGCATGACGGACAGGTATCCGCCCAGGTCAGGACAAAAATACCGGCATCGAGGCCCTGAAGAAACAATCCCAGGGTTTGGGCAGGTGAAGCCACCCATTTTTCTGCGAGCCCGTAGACATCTACCGGAAACAACTCGTCGGTTTCGGCGTTGTCAAGAAAAGCCCACAACCGGGGAGCGAGGACATGACTGTTCAAACGGGTGAAAGCGGTTTGGGGAATAATCATGGCCACATTATAACAGGAAGTGTCCGGTTACAAAAAAAGAAAAAAAGCAAAATGCAAAGAATATGCTTGACCTGTGTCCGGGAGGGATTACACTACATAGTAGGACTGGTTTTTCCACCCTCTCGCCCGGTTTTCCGGGCGGGGATCAGCCGGTACTCAGATAGACCAGATAAAAAGGCATTATTTACGTATGAAATCTTCGGTATTGATCGAGATCGAACATACAAAGTACATGAAACTCATTGACCTGGAAGAGCAGACCGCATCCACGGCCCTGATCACCACGGTCAAGGAGGACCAGCGGCGGGCCATCATCAAACTCATCGGGAAAAAAGAAGGCGCCGGTACGACCGTCCTCGGCGAATACGAAATAAATATTCCCCATGAATATCAGGACGGAACACGCCGGCCAAAAATAGAAATCAGCGCCCGGCTGGAGGGCCGCCTTTTGTACGTGAAAGGCGTACTGGACGGCAGGACCCTTTTTTCCGACACCCTGAAAGCCGGAGCCCTCCTGCCCCTGCCCCGCTGGATACCCGTCAGCGGATACATCCTGGGCGCCGCCGCCGCGCTGGCGCTCGTCATCTGGCTCCTGTCGTTACTCGCGGCGCCCGCCGCAGGCGGCTCTCCCTCGGGTGCCGCCGTGGCCAGGAACACTCCCCAAAAGACGGCAGCGCCGGCAGCGACCGTCCGTCCCGCGCCGACTGCGGCACCGACTGAAACCGCGGCCGCATCCATCGTCGAACCTGCAGCAGCACCAACCCAGAAACCCGCAGAAGAACCCCTGCCGGCTGTCCCCTCATACACCATTGCCTTGACAGTGTATTTTGAGCCGAACGACAGCAGTCTCTCCGCCGAAGCAAAAGAAGAACTGACATCCATCCTGGATGAACTGAAAACCTACACCGACGCCCGGGTCCGCATCTGGGGCCACTGCGCCATCAAGGGTACCGAGGAAGGCCGGGAACAGCTTTCCGAGGAACGGGCGCGGAATGTGAAGGACTATTTGTCGTTACAAGGATATTCCGGCGGACGGGTTGACCTCAAATGGTTTGCGGGCACACGGCCTGTAACCACCGAAGAAGAGGAACAGCATCTGAACAGACGGGTTGAAATCGCCATTCTGGCAGAGTAAAGGCCCGGCGGATCAATAGGAAAAAGGACGGCGTTTCTTTCCAAAGATAATCCCGGAATTCCATTCATCCACAAAAAGGAGACAGCGGTAGGCCATCATGGTCCCGGTCATGTCCCCGACAGGATGACAGTCGCTGACCCGGATCGAATAATTAATGTCCTGGCAGCAGTCAGGATTGAAGGAAAACCCGCCGTCTGGCTTCCGGTAAACATCCAGTACCCCATGGGCCGCCAGATTTCCTGCATTCTGGATCCCGTCATCCCCGTGGCCCCCTTCCAGCTCGTAGTTGAGTTCCCGCAGTATCCACAGGCCGTTGTAGCAGTTGGCAATATTGGAAATCCGGCCGGTGAAATCGCCGTCGCTGCCCTGGTTTTCCAAAAGGTAGTCGATAACTTTTTCCGGCCAGGGAAAACGCCGGCCGAAATAGATATACGCCGACAGCATGCGTGCGATTCCCGTTATGAGGGACGAGTCCTGGCTGGCCCCGAGCCTGGTCGGCAGCCCTGTGCCTGAATCCACCACTGCATGTTCGAAAAAATCAAACACCACACGGAAGGGTTCCACGCTGTCATTCCTGAGTTCGGGAGAAAGGGATTCGCCGTAAGCGATCAGGGCCGAGGATACGATTTCGGCGCATTTGCCCGGGTTGGTCCAGTTCAGGGACTGGAGCCACGAAACCGGATCGACAGAAGAAAAGTCGGTAAAACGGTACAGAGGGAGGGGGCGTTTCGGGGCATAGCCTAAAAGCCGCAGACCGTGGACCACCGACGAACGCATGTTCCAGATCTCCTCCCAGGAATTAAAACCGGTATACACCGACACGTCTTCGAAACGGTCCTTGAAATACCCGTCTTCCATGTCCTGGGAGGCCTTGATGTAGGACGCCGCCTCGTCCCTGTTCCCGGGACTGACCGGACCGAGCTGGTCCAGTTCATTAAGAAGACGGACCGCCAGGCCGGACGCATACAGGGAATAGGGGGCAAAGGATTTTGCGTTAAAAGGGTAGCGCCCCCAGCCCTCCCGTTTATAACGGACGGACTCAAGCCACCGGATTACCCCGGGTGCGACAATTTCCGAATACGAGGCTGGCATTCACTCTTCTCCTACAGCCGGAACACGCAAGGCATTACCCACGGCCGATGCTTTACTATACCCGATTCCCCGGATATGTGCAAAAAGGTTTGGCAAATACTTTCCCGTGTCTATAATTAAAGAGAAGCAGGAGACATTCTCAGGTATGAGCAAAAATGAGGGAGTCAGACGTATGATAACCGACATCTTTCCCATTACAGGGCGTTTCGCCTTATCGGCCGCAGGATCGTTCATTCTGTGGGCCGCCCTCCTGGTGTTCACGACACAAGGACAGTCAGGTTTCGGTTTTACAGACCTTCTCCGGCCGCCGGTCCTTGCGGCGGCCCTTGCCTTGTGGACAGGCTCAGGGTTCCTGTACACCCGCTATGTCCATACCCTTCTGAAGGCCACCCGGGCCAAAAGCGGCGGCCAGGACCTGCTGAATTCACGTATCGGCGGCGCCTTTCCCCTGTATCTGGCCGCCCAGGGCCTGCCCCTCATTGTGGCCGGCCAGATCGCCCTTCTGCAAAGAGACATACCCGCAGCCGTTACCGGGTGGATGGGCTTCAGTGCCGGACTGGGAGTGTTCCTCCTGACCGGCATCATTCCCGGGGCCATGAACACCATGGTGATTGAGCGGCTAACCGCAAAAAAGGCCCAGATGAACAGCGAGAAACCGCCGGTACCCTTTGCGTTGAAAATGGGCCTTGTCCTGTTCTCTTCCTGCCTGGGCATCGTGTTTGTCCTCTTTACCGCCTGCCTTGCCATGGCCGGCCAGGTCATCAACAGCCAGATTGGACCCCGGCAGATCATTCCCGTCCTGATCACCCGTTTTTCGGTACTGAGCATCCTGTCACTGGTATCGGTGGTCATGAGTTACCGGCTGCTGGGCAATTCCCTCCACCGGCCTGTGGTATCCTTTACCAAACTGCTGAACGACGGGGTCTCCGGCAGGCTGAACACCCTTGCGGTGCGGGAAACCTGGGACGAAACCGGCTGGATGATCCAGAGTTTCACCAGCTTTGCCAACATACTCAAAGGGACCATCCTGCGTCTGCAGGCAAACATTGCAAACCTTACCGACGCCGAGCAGAAACTCAACGGCAGCCTTGAACAGGTAACCGCCTCTATTTCGGAAATAAATACCTATGTGGACCGGACCGAACAGCAGATAGAAGTCCAGGCCTACAATGTAGACGAGACCTCCGAATCGGTGGAAGAAATTGCAAAAACCATCGAAAGCCTGAACACGACCATCCGCAGCCAGGCCGATCATCTGGGGGAATCATCGTCGGCTGTGGAAGAAATGATCTCCAACTCCACCTCCATCCTGCGCATCACCGAACGGTCCCAGACGGACATGGCAAAACTGAAAACCGTTTCCGAAGAAAGCAGGAAGGACATCCGGGAACTCACAACCCTGATCGAGGAAATATCCGCCCAGTCCCTGCGCCTGAAAGAAGCAAACGCACTGATATCGGGAATTGCAAGCCAGACCAACCTGCTGGCCATGAACGCGGCCATTGAGGCCGCCCACGCGGGAGACACGGGCCGGGGGTTCGCAGTGGTGGCCGATGAAATACGGAAACTCGCGGAGAACGCCGCCCAGCAGTCAAAAAACATTTCCCGGAACCTGAAGGACACCCTTACATCAGTAGCGCGGGCAGTCGATACATCCCATCATGCCGATGAAGGTTTTGAAGAACTCATGGTATCGGTGGAACAGCTTTCCCGGGTAACGGCGGAAATCCGTGAAGGCATGGCCGAACAGGCCACCGGCGGCTCCCAGATACTCGAATCCCTTCAGTCCCTGAACGAGATCACCCGTTCTGTAGAAACCGGGTCCGCCGAAATGGCCGGCGGCACCAGCGACATCCTCAAAGCCGTGAACAACCTGAACAGCATCAGCGCATCAGTCAAGGAAGCGGTGGCGCGGATCAGCCGGGCAACCGAAGGCATCCACACGGCATCGAAGGATATTCTTGATTTAAGCAAGGGCAACGGCGAGAGCCTTTCCATGATCGGCAAGGACCTTGATTTTTTTGAAATATAGCCAGACACGGCGAAACACGGTATCATGAACCCCCACACTCAAGAAAAAGAGGACAGAAGCAGATGAAACGAAGGTACAAAGGACTTGCCCTCATAGTCGTATTCATGCTCATTCTCGCACCCGTAGTCATGGCCCGCACAGGCGGCGCAGGCGGCGGAAGCTCATCCCGCTCAAGCTCGTCTTCCGGTTCGGGTTCCGGCGGAGACGGGCTGGGCATGCTCATATACTGGATCATCGTGTCCATCCCCTTTCCCTACAACATGATCGTTCTGGCTGCCATCTTCGGCGCCGCCATGCTGTACAGCAAAAACGCGCGGCAGACCTCGCCTTACAACCGCATGGCCCGTCAGGATACACCTGCACAGAAGAAGGGCCTTGACGCCCTGAAAAAAAACGACCCAGCGTTTTCCGAACAGGAGTTCCTTTTAAAAGTCCGCAAGGCCTTTGAACAGATCAACGAAGGCTGGCAGAAAAAGAACATGTCCGGATGCCGCCGCTATATATCCGACGGCATTTACCAGCGCTTCCATGCCCAGTTCGAAATGATGAACCGCCTTGAACAGACCAACAGATCCGAACAGATACGCATCCTTGATCTGGGAATAGACAAGGCAGAAACCGACGGATACTTCGACGCGGTCAGTGTAAGACTACGGGCATCATCCACCGACTGGTTCGAAAACACAAAATACCCCGAACTGAACTCGGGCGGGTTTGAGGAATACACCGAATACTGGACCTTCCTGCGCAAACGAGGCGGCGGACACAAGGACCTGTACCGCAGCAACGCCTGCCCGTCCTGCGGGGACCAGCTGCCACAGGACTCATCGGACGTGAGCAAGTGTCCGTCCTGCGGCCGCCTATCCAATACCGGGGAGTACGACTGGATACTCGCCGAGATAACCCAGGCCGACGACTACCTGGTTACCGAACAGCGCCCGGTACCCTCGCGGCTTAAAAAAGAAACTGCCAGATTAACCGAAGAAAATGACGATTTCTGTGTACAGCTCTTGGAAGACCGGGTCAGCAACGGATATGTGCGGGTGCTCATGGCCCGCGTGACCCGAAAACCCGAAGCCGCCCGGCGGTTCATCAGCGACGAGCTGTACGCGGCGCTTCAGGGAGACCCCTGGGACCCGGAAGTGGCCCTTAACCGGCTGTACCTGAATTACGTGAAACTCATTGCCTCCGGATCTACAGAAGAAAAGAACCTGCTGGCCTTTGCCGTAAAGGAAACCAGCCAGAGGATACGGACAGGAGGACGCAGGGCGGAACTTTTGGACCCAAGGCCGGTAGCAAGGGACCGGATAGTCCTTCTGGAACGGCAGCGCGGACGAAGCGCCGCCGCGGGAAACGTCTACTCCTACAGCTGCCCCAGCTGCGGCGGAGAAATACAGGACAGCCTGGCCCTATCCTGTTCCTACTGCGGGGAGGCCTACAACAGCGTGTCCTTCGACTGGGTCATTACCCGCATACTCACCACCGCCGAATACCAGCAGTATCTTTCGGAACACAAGGGAGTATTTGAAAGCTCCACCGAACCGGACCTGACCGCTGCCTTATATAAAACACGGGATTATGCCATGAACAACCTGATGATCGTCATAAGCTCGGACGGCGTGTTCAAGGAAGAGGAAGAAGCATTTGCCCGGAAAGCAGCAGCGCGATGGGGTTATAATGTGGCGAAAATACAGGCCCTCTTCCAGATGGCCAAGAGCGGCCGCCTTGTACTGCGCATGCCTGAATCGCCGAAAGACAGGGCGCGGATATACCGGCTCCTGGTCAAGGCCGCGTCGAGCGACAATGAAATTCACCAGGAAGAACAGCAGGTGCTCGATTACGTGAAAGGAACGTTCCTGTCCTGATTCTCAGGTATCATCCAGGCCGGAAATCCTGCCGCCTAAGAACCGGGAAAGGCTCCTCAGACGAACAGCAGGAGGCTTACGGCCATAACCATCATACCGCCGATAAGGCTACCGATGGCCAGGTGGTGTTCCCCGTATTCCTCCGCAGTGGGTAAAAGCTCATCCAGGGAAATATAGACCATGATGCCCGCGACCGCCGCGAAAATGACCCCGAAGGTGGTCTCGGTAAAGATTGAGCGCAGCACAAAATACCCGATGAGGGCCCCAACTGGCTCCGCGAGCCCTGACAGCATGGACAGGACAAAGGCCTTCTTGCGGCTCTTGGTGGCGTAGAAAATCGGCGCCGATACGGCGAGGCCTTCCGGAATATTGTGGAT
>JAFGQL010000179.1 GCA_016935695.1 Spirochaetales bacterium | reverse complement strand
TTTTTTCAAGAACGTAGCAATGATCGAATCCTCCCGCGGCTTCAATGACATCTCCGATACGCTGCGGGCTGGTAAAATCGAAAGCCGTTCCCTTGACCGGAAGTATTTCACCGGTGGGGATAAGATCATCGGAAACACCGAGGTACCCGTCGGATTGAAGGTTAAGAACATGGTCATACACTGTTCCCTTGTCCCGAAGGTTCCAGTAGGTGTGGTTAGTGAGATTGACCGGGGTGGTTTTATCGGTGACTGCCTTGTATTCGAATACAAGCCTGTTGTCCGAGGTGAGGCTTATGGTCACGGCGATATCCAGGTTACCGGGATATCCTTCCTCGCCGTCGGTGCTGGTGTAGCAGAATTTTACGCCTGCCTCGGTATCCAGCTTGAAGGGGAAGGGTTCCCATACCTGTTTATCGAGGCCTTTCAGACCACCATGAAGGTGGTTTTTACCGTCATTCGCGGCCAGCTTATACTGTGTACCGTCAATCTCGAAACTGCTTCCGGCGATGCGGTTACCGAAACGGCCGATGGTGGCCCCGAAATAGGGGTTCGGCTGTTCCCAGAGGGAAAACTCGTCAAACCCGAGGGTGACTTCACCCGTCTCACCGTATTTGTCAGGCATTTCCACCGATATCAGGGTGGCGCCGTAGGTCATCATTTTGATGCGCATCCAACCGTTATCCACAGTGAACATGTCGATCTGCTGTCCGTCTTTTGTAGTGCCGTATTTTTCTCGTTCCAGTGTCACCTTTAACCTCTTTCTCCTAACAGTTCTTTTAGTTCTCGTATTTCATTGACCAGCTTAGACCGGTCAAGGTTTTGAAAGGTTTTGGGTACCATTTCCCGGCTGGTGCATTCAAGGACTGCCACGAGGTTCTGAAGACGTATTTCATGGGGATACGCCGGCGGCACGAAATCCTGAATGGTGTTTTCGAAATCCTCACGGGTAATAATAACATGGTTTTCCATTGCCGCGTTGAATTTAGCCCGGATAAGAATGGCTTCCAGGTCCGCGCCGGAAGATTCAAAACTGTATTTTTTCAGGACATCGAGAATGGAAAATTTCTGAATTTTTATTTTAAGTTTCCGCACCAGGGTGTTGAACAGCTCTTCTTTTTCCTGATGGGTTTCGGGATAAAAGAGGGCAAGATGCTCTTCGGCGCGGCCCTGGCGTTTTAAGTCTATCGGCAGGAGGTCAGGACGGCAGGTGATCAGAAACCAGATGATCTTTCCCCGGTTTTCCGTGTCGCCCATGAATGAGGCAATCTGGGCAAAAATACGGTTGCTGGTACCCGAGTCGCCGTCCTGGTTGCGGTCCCCGAGGAAGGCGTCCGCCTCGTCTATCATGACACCCACCGGGGACATTGCCTTGAGGATATTCAGCACCTTTTCCAGATTCGACTCGGTGACACCCTGCCATTTGGACCGGAAGTTCCGGAATTTGACGATGGGAATGCCGATTTCGCCGGTGAAGGCCGTTACCATAAAGCTTTTACCCGTTCCCACCGGTCCGGCGATGAGGTACCCCATTGGCAGGACATCAAATCGGGCTTGTTTGATTGCCCGGGCGGCGCTTTTAAAACGTTTTTTTACAAACTCGTGTCCCGAGACCATGGACAGATCATGTTCGGTTTCCAGAAATTCCAAAAGGCCGCCAGCCTCGTTCTCTATGATTTCTTTTTTCTTTTGCCTCAGGTATTCCAGGCTGATGGGCCGGTCTTCCTGAAAGGACTCGGCGGCGATCTGGTTGAGATTCATCAGGTTCAGCCCGGAGGTCAGGGAACCCATCTTTTCTATGGAAAGCCGTGGTTCCAGAAGGAGTTCTCCGCCCCGGTCCAGAAAGCTCAGGAAACTGGTTCGCATCTTCTCATTCGGGAAAGGAACATTCACCTTGACCGTATGGGGCGAGCGGACCAGCTGCATGTTGATGTCATTCAGGTTTTCCACCAGCAGAATGATGGAAATATCACCTTGAGTGAATATGGGGTCGTGACTCCACCGGTTGAGGGTCACCAGGCAATAACGGTCTTCCTCGGAATACCGGGCCATTTCCGCATTGGGAATTAGGCTTTCGGGGTAATCTATGATAAGGACAACCCGTTTCTTCTTGCTTAAGTTCAACAGACTGTATTTTTCCAGGTAATCAAAGGACTTGAGGGGATCTATGGAAATAAAATCCTTTACATCTGTATCGGGGAAGGCCTTCTCCATGTAGGACAGATAATCCTTCTGCATTTCCGGAGTGCAGAAATTGACTCCCGATGAACGGTCGTAAAAGGCGATAGAGTCCCGGTTGCCGAACAGGACTTCTGAAATGAATTCCTGGATACGGACGAACACAAAATCACCTTCTACCATTTTATTGGGAAGAAAATCGCGGATATTGCCGTGGACCATGTACAGGTTTGCGGTTTTCGAACAGTAACGGTAGGAAAGTTCCTGCGCCCAGTACGGCAGAATCCTGATGAAATCCAGGTTTTTTACAATAAGCTGTTCAGCCATTTCCCCTCCAGATGGCTCCGTTGCCGCAGTGCCTCTTGTACCGATGGTAAAACCGGTGTCCGCGGCAGTCGGTCATGAAAGTATACGGTGAAATACCTTACTTGTAAACTGCCCGTTTTTGCCGTAGAGTGGGCGTACATGGACACAGTTAAAGAAAATAAGAAGGGCGTGCAGGTGTATACCGACGGCGGCTGCTCGGGGAACCCCGGGCCCGGCGGTTGGGCATGCGTCATCATTCAGGGAAGCAACATTAAGGAATTGTCCGGCGGAGAAAAGGACACCACCAATAACCGCATGGAACTCACCGCAGTTATTAATGGGCTGAAGACGGTACTGAAAGATCCGGATATACGAAACAATCCGGTAAGCGTGTTTACCGACAGTCAGTATGTAAAAAACGGGATTACCGCCTGGATCCGCACCTGGGAAGGTAACGGTTGGCTTACCGCGGCAAAAAAGCCTGTAAAAAACAAGGATCTGTGGGTCGCATTGAAAGACATCAGTTCTTATCTGGACCTTTCCTGGCACTGGGTCAAGGGCCATGCGGGGAACACTCACAATGAGCGTTGCGACAGTCTTGTTCAAACGGAAATGCAGAAACTAAAGTAGAAGGGAATTATGCGGATAACGGTTCTAGTCGAAAACACCCGTCTTTCAGATGATCTCGCCGCCCGTCACGGTCTGAGCCTGTACATCGAGACTGCCAATGAGCGGATATTGTTCGATACGGGCGTCGACGATTCTCTTGTCGGCAATGCCAAAAAACTCAAGGTCGATCTTTCCCTGGTCGATTTTGCCGTTATATCCCATGGTCATTACGATCATGGAGGAGGAATACCCGCCTTTTTCACGGTGAACAGCCATGCTCCTGTCTATATTCACGAAAAGGCATTCGGCAGTTTCTACTCCACAAAGTCGGTGGAAGCTCCTCCACACAAGTATATAGGGATAGATCCGGATCTAAAGGGTCACCCGCGCCTGATTCCCCTGCATGAGGATAGATGGCTGTCTCCTTCACTGCTGCTGTTTACCGGTGTAGCTCAAAAAAAGCTTCCTATTGAGTCCAACCGGCTTTTGTTTACAACATCATCCGATGGATCATTAGTGAATGATGATTTTGTTCACGAGATGAATCTTGTCATTCGGGGTAAGCACGGAGATACCCTTATATGCGGGTGCGCACACAATGGTGTCGTGAATATCATTGACCACTGTAGAGGCTTGACGGGTGCTGTTCCTTCCAGGGTAATCGGGGGGTTCCACTTGAGTCATGAACAGATAGGCGGTCAATTTCTTTCGGCGTACGCAGATATGCTCAAAGAAAGCGGTGTCGAATCCTTCTATACCTGCCATTGCACCGGAGAATCCCAGTTTGCCTTTCTGAATACCATTGTGCAAGGTTTGTCATATATACGGACAGGCACCGTCCTGGAGTTCTAAGAACCGTCTATTATAAGAACAGTCCGGCAGTAAAGCTCCTTCAATACAAATCACGAAATCACGGACTCTGAAACTGTTGTTCTCCTTGTACAGGAGAGAAGGACACAGTGAAAATATTCGGCTACCACAGAACAGGTTTTGACGGACTGCCCATTGAAGTAGAAGTGGATGTCCGTCCGGGGGGCCTTCCGGGGATAGATCTGGTGGGACTGCCGGGAAACGCAGTGCGTGAGGCCAAGGACAGAGTCCGTTCAGCAGTACGAAATTCCGGGTACCCCATTCCCAAGGGCCGCATTCTTTTGAACCTTACCCCCGCAGGGATACGGAAAGACGGTGCAGGGTTTGATTTGTCCATCGCCCTTGTACTGATTGGTGCTTCCGTCGGATGGTTTTCCGGATCAACTGAAAAAAAGTGTATGGTCATGGCCATGGGAGAGCTCAAACTTGACGGGAGTGTTAAAGGAATACACGGAGTTCTCCCGGCGGCAGCAACGGCGCGAAGCAGCGGTATGGATCTTCTCCTTGTCCCTTCTGAAAACTTTCAGGAAGCTGTGTCCCTCGGGTATGGGAATGTCCTTGGCATTGATACCCTGAAAGAAGGTGTCGATGCCGTACAGCAAGTAATGAAGGGAGAATTACCGGCGCTCGCCATTCCGGAATCGCGCTCCTTCTTAACCGATCCGGGGAATGAGGGCTCTGTCGGGGATTTCGCGGATGTAAAGGGCCAGGCGTTCTTAAAACGGGGAATGGAAATAGCTGCTGCCGGTGCCCACCATTGCCTGGTTTTCGGAGTTCCCGGTACCGGTAAAACCATGTCGGCCCTTCGGCTTGGGGGGATATTGCCGGACCTTTCGCCCGAGGAAGCTGTGGAAGTCACTAAACTCTATTCCATAGCGGGAAAACTCGGACCGGTACCGGGGCTCATCCGCAGGCCGCGGACCCGGTCTCCCCATCACTCGTCATCGCTCCAGGGTATACTCGGAGGCGGCCCCGGGCTCATTCCCGGAGAAATTTCCCTTGCTCACCGCGGTGTCCTTGTCCTGGACGAGGCCCCTGAGTTCAGCCACCATGTTCTGCAGAATTTAAGGGAACCTATGGAAAGGGGGGAAGTACACATCGCCAGGGCGGGGAAATCGGTGTGGTTTCCGGCCCGGTTTCAGCTGGTGATGACGGCAAATCCCTGTCCCTGTGGAAATCTGGGCCGGAAAACCGCGGTATGTCTGTGCAGTCAGGAAGACATTGCGCGGTACTGGCGAAGAATCGGCGGCGCGCTCCTGGACCGGATTGATATCCGCATACCTGTCGAGGCAGAGGGTCTTGAGGCACATATGGGAGGCAAAGATGAAACAAGCGAAGAGATCCGCAGGAGAGTAGAGGCGGCAGGGGATTTCAGGCTGAAGGTCCGCGGACAAACACCTAGAAACGGGGACCTTTCCAGTACCCGGCTCACTGATTACGGCCGTCTGAATGCCGAGGCACATCGCCTTCTGTCGGCCGCACGTGCAAAGCTCGATCTGTCCTCCCGGGCCATACATTCGGTCCTGCGGGTATCCCGTACTATTGCCGACCTGAAGCAATGCAGGGAAATAGATGCCGAAAGCCTGGCAGAGGCAGTAGTCTACCGCCGCTATGGAGACGGAAATTATATGTGGAATGAACCCTGACCGCGGTTTTACTGAAAATAGAACAGACTCCATCCCAGGATTGTGTGAATAATGGTGACACCCCATATATTCCTGCTGCGCTCATAAAACCATCCGGTGAGTAAACTGAATACAAAAAGGCCAGCGAAAACCGAATATCCGTGTATCAGGTGGGTCAGGGCAAACACGATGCTGCTGACAATGATGGCATACAGCCGGCGGTGTTTGAACCCGTCCAGGGCCGCGACCAGATAGGATTGAACAAACCCCTTGGTAATGATTTCCTGCAGAAAAGCGAAGACAGGATAAAAAAGAATATCAAGGCGGAGATGTAATCTGAACTGCATTTCTTTTACGCCATGAGTGGCAAGCAGATATCTGTATCCCACGCAAAGTCCCAGCAAAATAAAGGCGATGCTGATTGATTCCTTCAGGACCTTTTGCATATTGTTTGTGTTAAGTCCGTAACAGGAAAGCGGGTAAGGAAGAAAATAATGCCCGCCCCAAAAAAGTGAAACCAGCAGGATTTTCGTAAGGGTAGCATAGCCCTCCTTGTCCAGATGCCCGCGATGGAACATGTGCATGCTAATTAGACTGAGCCCCATCATCGATGCAATACATATCATGTTGAACAGGGCCTTTTTAGTACGGTTTTTATACAACTCTGTTTCGGTAATTCCCGGAGTGTACCTTGTTTTTTCTGTAAGCATAAAAGTGCCTCTCTTACAGTTCCCACTGAGATTCAAACGGTACTTTATTAAAAACGATGAGTACCTATTTTATAACCGAGTTTCGTTCACAGAGCAACTGTTTTTTATATGGCGTATAGAATAGGCGTTATTTTTCAATTACTGCATGATGTGTTTTTCATAAAGATGAAAATTCCGGGTAAACAGTAAAATGTCCTCAGTAATCAGTCATACGTGCATGATTGTCTTTGTCCGGCAGGGGGAAATATTCATCCGTATCGCCGGTAACCTTAGGAAACCGCCCTTCTTTCCACTTTATTTTGGCTTTTTCAATTTTATGTGTGTCGGAAGATACGAAGTTCCACCACATATACCGGTTACCTAAGGACTTTCCACCTATGAGTATCAGTCTGGTGTCTGTACCTGCCTGTATGAAGCGGGCCTTCTCATCAAGAATCGCCAATTGATTGGCCAAAAGAATTTCTCCGTCGATTTTTACAGGGGCATTTACCGCGTAGACTGCACGGTCTCCGGCAATGTCTGCAAGTTCTGTCACCGAACCGTTCGAAAGGGAATATTCAATACAGGCAGTTTCCGAGAAAGTCTTTACAGGCGATTCACACCCGTACGCTGTGCCGATAAGGACCCGCACGGTTGATTGTTCCAGGGCCAGCATCGGAATATCGGCCGCCGGATAATGATGGAAGGACGGCTGGCATTCTTCCTGGTTTCCGGGAAGAGCAAGCCACAGCTGTATACCGTGTATCTGATGGCCCTTTTCCCTTGGCTGGGCAGGTGTCCGTTCAGAATGGGCGATGCCGTTGCCGGCTATCATCAAATTTACAGCGCCGGGAAGTATTTCCCGGTTTGAGCCAAGGCTGTCGCGGTGTTGTATGGCTCCCTCGAACAGGTAGGTGACAGTTGCCAGACCGATATGAGGATGAGGCAGCACATCGAGGCCTCTTCCCGGTTCAAAGCGGTGAGGCCCCATGTGGTCAAAGAACACCCAGGGGCCGACACCTCCCACTCCATGCTGAGGTAAGGCCCTCCTGACAGAAAAGTCCCCGAAACGGATGTGCCTTGGATCTATAATGGTGGTAAATGGCCTGGTCATTGTGCTCTCCCTCATATCCTGACGGAATGCCGCAATTATACCATGGAATAACCGGAGACTGATACCTGAGAACCAGCTGTTTTCTCATTGGCAAATATTTAAGGTTCCGTTATATTAAGAACTGGGAGTGTGAACGGGACATGAAGCTGTATTCCAGGGGACAGGTAATTTTCTATACAGTTTGCGGATTCATTGTTGCCCTTGCCGTTGCCATGGGCTTCGGTCTCATACAGCCCCCGGCTTCTGCTCGTAAAAAGGCTCAGGTTGAACAGCACATTGCCCCGACGATCCCGGAACAGTTTGAATTGAGCACAAGTGATATTCTGTCTGTTGAGGACTCACGATCCCAGGGGGAGTATTCAGAAGAAGAATCCGTCAACATACGTATTTACGAAGCTTTAAACCCGGCGGTCGTCAACATTACGACACAGACACTGGCCTTGAACTGGTTTATGGAGCCGGTTCCAAGTGAGGGGGGGACCGGTTCGGGTTCCATAATAGATAACCGCGGCTATATCCTCACCAATAACCACGTAGTCGAGAACGCCTACAAGGTGACTATTACCATGGCCGACTCGTCACAGTACCCGGGGGAGGTGATCGGAAAGGACCCGGAAAACGATCTGGCGGTAGTAAAATTCGAACCTGAGGGCAAACAGCTCACCACCATTTCATTCGGCACCTCTTCAGGGCTCCGGGTCGGTCAAAAAGTACTGGCCATAGGCAACCCCTTCGGGTACGACCG
>JAFGQL010000043.1 GCA_016935695.1 Spirochaetales bacterium | reverse complement strand
TCGCCTACTTTGATACCCATGTCTTTTCCCAGCTCAAGAAGGACCCTGTTCCCCGTTATCTCCAGCACACCCGTTTTCAGCTTGAATTCGTCCACGCTTTTCACTTCAAAGGCAAGCTGCAGGGGGATATAATCCGCCGCGTCCTTCGCCGCTTCCAGGGCCGTGTCGCCTGAACCTATCGTACTAATAGATAAAAACGCGACAGTTTCATAGGTTTCAATATTTATGAATGTAAAGCCGGTTTGCAGCTCCGCTTCATACTGATCGTCATCTTCATTATAGTCATTACTGTAGAAGGAGACTGTTGGAATTACCACAAGGAAAGAACCTGTTATTCTGTTAAAGTCGGCTTCAGTAAAAGTTTCTTCTCCGAGTCGAACGCTTTCCGGAATCTCAAGCTGCTGTTCTTTAAATCTTTTGATATGTCCGATAAAATCGTTTACATCATCGGCGTCGAGACGGTACGACATGCCGATGACACTGAACCGTCCTATATTGACGAATACGTCCTTCACCGCATCATCGACAGCACCAAGTACAGGCTGGGGAATGTCCCAACCGTAATAGGACAATGAAAAAAGCGCAAGTTCTTTCTTTTCCGATACTACCTGTGAAAATACCAGCTGAAAACTTGCGACAATTCCGGCGAGGACAAGCAGGAGCTTTTTTTGCATGAACATCTACCTCTGACTGTTATATGTCATGAACATAATGAATATAGTACAAAAAAAACACAAAACAGGCAAAATGTATACATCTATGATGTCCATGACGACAGCACCTGAACCGGCTGCCATTGAAACACCCTGAAACCGGTTAACCTCACATCGACGCAATACGCGATGTTACCTTTACAGGCAGACCTTCCCTTTCAGCAATATCATTTTGCCCATTCAAGAGAATTATACTTTTAATAGTCCCGGGGCCATGAATTATAAGGTTAACAGGACTTTGCTCAATATATTGAGTTTCGGTGAGATGAGTATTTTCATGAAATATGCGGCAATAATAGTATCCCTGGGCATATTCGAAGGGAATTTCCGAGTACTCGCCGGATTTTTCTAAGAACAGAGCAGAAAACCGGTTTTCTTCGCCTTCGAAAATCACCTGCAGACCATACAGAGATACTTGGATATTTTCTATGGTGACTGCTGCGCCGTCTGCCATTACAAGCGAGCTTGATCCGACGTCAATATACATATCTCCGGATAACCGCAATCTTTCATCAAGCGCCTCAATTGAACGGTCAAAACCTTCGGAAAAAAGGAGATCACCGCCGTATCGCATATACATAGCCTGATTGAATTGATCGACAGAATTACTACTTGACGCCGGGTGGATTATACCAAACTCATCCAGAGTCATACTCATGCCAAACCCAAACCGGGTTTCCGCTTCCAGTGAGCGGACTTGATCAATGACCGAAGCCGGCAGTTCCTGCCTCAAACGTGGTTCTCCTTCATCGTACCATTCAATAAATCCTGTATCACCGACCAGTGATAGTCTCAATCCAATGAAATCATAATCGCTCAAAAATGGAAGCTCGACAGTTTCAGAGAACAGGGAAAGCATAAGATTGTCGGAATGCTGCGTTAGCCGTATATCATCTCCAATGGACATGAGATGGACAGTTTCATCCACCTGATCAAAAATGCCTTTCAACTGCAGCAGTACATCATAATCTTCTTCGTTTTCTCCCTCGCCAGACAAAAGGTTCGCATTCCAGGTAAGTCCACTTTCACCATTAAAACGGTATCCCAGCATACCATCTCTGACTTCCAGCTCAGGCTCTCCGATAATTGTCACCTGAGTGTTGTTATTGATCCCGTAATTCCTGAAATTTCCTCTAAAATGATATAAATGATCATAGAATTCTTCCGGCGAGAGTTCAGCAATACCCGGTTCTATGGAATTTGCCGTAAAAACACTTCCCCGCATGGACACGGGTGCCGTGAACATGAATTCTCCATCGAGCGGGGCAAATGGAAACAGTTCCGCAGTCAGTGTGTAGACCCCTGCTTTATCCGGAACATGCCACTGCAGAGCATTACCCTGCAAGGAAAAAGGTCCAGACGCGATAACCTCATCTTCATAACTCCACCGGATATAGGGATCAGATCCTTCCGGATATTCGTATTCTGCGAATAAAAGGACATCACTGTCCGGTTCGATCATGGTAGGATAGGACGTCACCTGCCGGATACTGTAAGCATCAGCAGTGAAAAAGAACGTAACTTCATCACTTCCTATAATGGTATTGTCGGATTCGCGTACCACGAGATTCAGCACATAGGTGCCATTCTCCAGCCGGGACAGCTCAAAAGGTACCAGATTGTCGCTGTAAGGAATAATAACCGAATCAATAACTTCCCCTGAAGCCATCTTCAGTTCCACTTCGATCTCCGAAGGACGGACCATATCAGGATTGAACATTAATGTCATGGGAACTTTCTGGCCTTCCGAGAGAATAATGCCTTGTTGAACAGTTACGATGTCAACGACACCTGAATCAATCGCGCTGCCGCTTATTGCACCATTCGTACAAGAAAGGAAACCGACCGCTGAGAGAACAAGTAATAGGTAGTAAGAAAAACGCTGTACCATTCGTGGTAAATATATCACAAAACAGACAGGGAAAAAAGATAGTCTCTCTCCAGGTACAAACTTTGCCTTAGAACGGATTCCCCGACGGTTTCCCTTCTCCGAACGGGTCATCCGAGAAAAAATCTTCTATGAGTCCTTCATGGCCAAGGCTACCGGCAGCACGGTTGATGTAGAGATACATACGCATAAGATATCTGGTCACCGCGAGTTCTCTGAGATAATCATCGTATTTCCTGCGAAAATCCGTAAAAAAAGCCTCGGAAGAGGTTTTTTTGTCTAGCTGAACTACTCCGATGCCATTACGGTGATACTCTTCCAGTTCAGACAGACGATAGAACACCTGTTCATATAATGAAAAAAACTTCCTGATTTCTATAACTTCAGCGGATACTTCCGTTTTCACTTTCACCATGTCCCCGGTGGTCTGAAACCCCGATTCCAGGGCCTTTAAACCGTATTGCTGCATAAGAGCCGATTTCTGTATGAGTTTTTCATACGCGGAATTATAGAGCCCCCGGATATTCTTCCACTGATTCCAGTAGGCTTTCACAAAAATGGGGGCACCGCTTTTGAAAACTTCTTTCCGGGTTGCCACCCAGGAGGCCATATAGGCTTCTTCCGTGCCTTTCTCCACAGCTATCGTACCCATATCGTCAGCAGGAAGCTTTTCCACCCCGGTGCCTGGCTCGGCAAAATATTCATCCCCTTTGTAACCGGTACAGGAGACTTTACCCTCGGAACAGACCACCAACACTGAGCCGTCGGGGCCAGTAGCTATATTAAAGCTGGTGCCGCGAACCCCCATGGACGCCGTCTCGGTCTGGACACTGAGGGAGGATCCGTGAAGCAATTTGGTTACCCGTAATCCGATGGAACCTTTAAGGATTTTCAGACGGGTGTCGGGATATTCACGCCGCCCTCCCGACTCAACAGTAAATACGGTGTTCTCATGAATGGTCAACTTCGTTCCGGAGGACCCCACCCCGTCCAGGGCAAGTTCGACAAGACCATCTGACCCGGTAGAAATCAGATCATATTCAAAGACAGAATAGCCTATATCCTCAGGCAGCAACTCTGAAACCTCCCCCTTATGCTGTACATTGACCATACCGCTCAGATACTCTATGTACCCTGCTTCCTGGCCGTACAGCCCGAAGGTGCTCAGTATCATCAGATACGAAAGAATCTTTACTGTTACATTACCCGACTTCATGTATCATGCTCCTCATGGGCCGGCATTATTTCCAGTGCACGACATATCCACCCGCCCAATGTACCAATGTAGCACTTATTTCATATTTTTATCATATTAAACAGCCCCGGTCCCGGGGATTGTCACTACCTGCTGTTACATTTCCGCCCATAACTGTACCAGATGCAAAAGCACTTCAACTGCCTTGCCCATGATATCAAGGGAGGCGAATTCGCTTGTTGAATGAAAATTCTGACCTCCGGTAAACACATTGGGAGTGGGGATTCCCATTTCGGTAAGGCGTGAACCGTCGGTACCCCCGCGTATGCTTTTGTGTACAGGACGTATACCCGCCCGTATGATGGCCTGTTCAAGATGGGCCATCACAAGGGGAGACTCCTCCAAGCGGTCGCGCATATTCATATACTGCCGCTCCCACTGAAGCTCGACACGCCCGCCTGGAAACATTCCCTCGACAGTCTGAGCCAGGGTCTTCAAATATGAAATCCGCCTGTCGATTTCTGCCTGTTCAAAATCCCTCAGATATATCTCCAGCTCTGCAGTTGCAAGCCCCGCTTTCATTTCCAGAGGGCAATAATAGCCGTAACGGTCATCACTGGCCTCAGGGCTTTCATTTCTTGGCAGCATGGCCACGAACTGGGACACCATGGTCACCGCGTTTGCGAGCTGCCCTCTGGCCTTTCCCAAATGAATTACCCTTCCCCAAAACCGCGCGACTGCCTTATAGGCATGAAAACACTCCCCTTCTATACTGCCGAGATCATCGCCGTCAAGGGTATAACAGCAGGTACTTTTCAGCTGATCGGCAGGAAACCTGTCCATGCCGGTTCCCGTCTCTTCATCGGGAGTAAAAATGATCTCGATACCGCAGCGGGGTATCTGGGGATTTTTAAGGAGATTTTCAACAAAGGTCATAATAATGGCGATACCGGCCTTATCGTCGGCCCCAAGGAGGGTACTGCCATCGGAGGTGATAATGGTATGGCCTGTGCACGTGTTCAGATAAGGATACTCAGCCGGATCAAGACAAACCTCATTACTCAGGTGCAGAACGCCTCCGTCGTAGTCTTCGTGAATCTTCGGCTGCACACCGGAACCGGGACAATCAGAAGCAGTATCCACATGGGCCATCAGACCTATGTAATCCGCGGATGCCCCTTCTGAAGGAGGAATCCGGGCAATGAGATATCCCTCGCTGTTAAGGGTACAGTCCTCAACACCCAGTTCTGCAAGCTCATCCACCAGCAGGCGGAGAAGGTCCCATTGCCCGGGAGTAGAGGGATGCCCCTGGTTGTGCCGGTCTGAGGTGGTATCAATGCGTACATAACGGAGAAACCTGGTTAAAAGTCCGCCGCGCCAGGAGGCGGCGAGATGTGCCGGATCATAAAAGCTGTTCATAGAAAGAAAGTATATAAAAAACGGGGCTGTAAGAAAACAGCCGCCTTGAATCTTTCGACCTTATTCCGGTTGCATAGTCCGGTAAAACATCGTTATATTGAATGATATGCTGATACCGACATTTCCCGAATTCGCTCCGTTGTCCCTTGATATGCGTTCAGAACTACACCCTCGTCTGCTCCAGGTGAAACAGGGGGTATCAGAATTCACCTTCGCCAATATCTATCTGTTCCGGGACACCTATTCCTACAAAACCTGTATGCTCCCCGACGGGCAACCGGCCGTTTCCGGTGTAAAGAACAATGAAACTTTCATCATGCTGCCCTTCGGAATCCCCTCCGACAAGGAGCTTCTGTGCAGACTGTTTGACAAACATATTTACATAAAAAACCTTGCCCAGGAGCATGTCCAGAAAAGCCAGATCCAGCTTGAACAGATGGGGTTCTGCATTGTCGAAGACCGGGATAATTTCGATTATATTTACCTGCGGAAGGACCTTGCCAACCTTGAAGGAAAGAAATACCATAAAAAACGCAACCTGGTTAAACAGTTCATTAATAATTATGAGTACCGGGAGGAAAAAATCACCGGGGACAACATTGGTGATGTGTACCGCATACTGGATGAATGGACAGAAGGAAAGGATGACGAAGGCGATACAGTAGCTGCCAGGGAAGCACTGGACAGGAAGGAAGAGCTTGAACTGTGCGGGTACGTGTATTATGTCGATTCACATCCTGCGGCCTATGTCCTTGGAGAATCCCTGGCCCGCGGAAAAGGGTTTGTGGTACACTTCGAAAAAGCTGTCGGAACCTACAAAGGTATTTATCAGTTCATTAACAAGGCATTTGCATCAATCCTCCCGGGAAAATTCACCTTTATTAACAGGGAACAGGACTTGGGCGATCCGGGTCTCCGGCAGGCAAAAATGACCTACCGGCCTTCCGGATTCATAAAAAAATACCGGGTCTATGTGGAACCGAGCTGCCCCTGCCTTTGTGAATGAAAATACAAAAAGGTAGGTTTTGTAGAAAACAGGTTTTATATCTACAAAAATGTAGTTTTTCCAAGGAGACGGACTATTCAAAATCCGGTAAAATAACTACTATTTCATTGTGATTGAAGTACTTAACTTTCTTGTTGCTTATTTTGGCATGGAAAATGCATAAATAGAATCAGAAAATCAATTTGAGGAGACCATACATGGCACCTGTGAATTTTAACCTGGCGGAAACCCCGTTAACCGAATTTTACGGCATCAATGCATTCAGCGATTCGGTAATGCGCGAACGCCTTCCCAAGAGCATTTATAAAGCCTTGAAAAAGGTACAGGAAGGAGAAGCAAAACTGACCCTTGAGGTCGCAGAAGTCGTGGCCAATGCCATGAAAGACTGGGCAATTGAACGAGGCGCGTCCCATTACACCCACTGGTTCCAGCCGCTTACCGGTCTGACGGCGGAAAAACATGATTCTTTTATTTCTCCAACCAGCGACGGAAAAGTGATGATGGAGTTTTCAGGCAAAGAACTGATACAGGGAGAACCGGACGCATCGTCTTTTCCCTCGGGCGGCCTGCGCGCCACATTCGAAGCACGGGGTTACACCGCCTGGGATACCACGAGTCCCGCGTTTCTGCGGGAAGACTCAACAGGAGTAACCCTCGTCATCCCTACAGGTTTCGTCTCCTACCACGGCGAGGCATTGGACAAAAAAGTACCTCTCCTCCGTTCCATGGATGCGATCAACAAACAGGCAGTGCGGGTACTTAAAGCACTGGGCAACACCAGCACCACAAGGGTAATCACCACTGTGGGACCTGAGCAGGAATACTTCCTGGTAGACAAGGAACTCTATTTACAGCGTCCCGACCTTGTCCTCTGCGGCCGTACACTTTTCGGCGCGTCCGCCCCTAAAGGTCAGGAAATGGAAGACCATTACTTTGGCACCATCAAGGAACGGGTTTCCAACTACATGCGGGAACTCAATATCGAGCTGTGGAAACTGGGCATCAGCGCCAAAACCCAGCACAACGAGGTAGCACCCAGCCAGTTTGAACTGGCTACCATCTACAGCACATCAAACGTCGCCTGCGATACCAACCAGCTTGTGATGGATACCATGAAGAAGGTTGCTGAACGCCACGGCCTGGTATGTCTGCTTCACGAAAAGCCCTACGCAGGCATCAACGGTTCAGGTAAACACAACAACTGGTCAATGGGAACCGACGACGGCATGAATCTCCTTGAGCCGGGAGATAATCCCCAGGAAAACGCCCAGTTCATGCTCTTTCTTGTGGCAACTATCAAAGCGGTGGATACATATGCGAAACTACTCCGCATGTCGGCAGCCAACTCGGGGAACGATCACCGTCTTGGCGCGAATGAAGCGCCTCCCGCGGTCATTTCCATATTCCTGGGAGAACAGCTGGAAAGCATTCTGGAAGTGATTGCAGGCAACGGATCGTCTTCGGCCGCAAGCGGAAAAGGCAAACTTGAACTCGGCGCTTCCATGCTGCCAACCCTGCCAAAAGACCTGACCGACCGTAACCGTACATCTCCCTTTGCATTCACCGGGAACAAATTCGAATTCCGGATGGTTGCATCGAGCGAATCCATCGCAGGACCGAACGTGGTTCTTAATACAGCGGTTGCTGAAATCCTCAGCAGCTTCGCCGATATTTTGGAAAAAGCGCCAGATAAAATTGCCGCTATAGGGAAAATAGTCAAGGAGACCTGGTCAGCCCACAAGCGGATCGTGTTCAACGGCAACGGATATTCCGAAGAATGGCTTGCAGAAGCCGAAAAACGCGGTCTGCCGAACATTAAGAGCACAGTGGAAGCGATTCCCGAACTCATATCGCCCGAATCTGTAGAACTTTTCGAGAAACACCATGTCCTGAAAAAACATGAACTTCATTCCAGGTATGAAATCTATCTGGAAAAATACATCAAGCAGATCAACATTGAAGCAGGCACCATGTTGAAAATGGCCGAGAGGATGATATTCCCTGCGGTATCTGACTATATGAAAAAGCTCTCCGACACCGTGGTGTCCATTAAAGCCGCCGACCCGGGCATTGATGTATCTACACAGATCGGACAGCTGAAGACAATCAGCGAAAAACTTGCCGGGCTTAAAAACAGCGCTCAAAAGCTCCATACCGCGGTAGAAAAAGCCCATGAAGCCAAGGATGTTTTCGCGGCGGCAAAGGCCTTTAAGTTTGATGTTTTCCCCGTGATGGATGAGCTTCGGAGTTACGGCGACGCCCTGGAAGTCCTGGTAGATGACAGCTCCTGGCCTTTCCCCACCTACTACGAACTATTGTTTTTGCTCTGAAACCGCTGCCGTTAAAAAACCGCCGGTCTATCCGGCGGTTTTTTTTTTACCCTGAAGGCGCAAATTATGGCAGCAGAATCCTGGGCTGGAGACGCACAGACGGGCTCAGGTCTCCAGACAGGGGTATGGCAATACCGTCAATATAGCGGTAGCGAATGCCTTCCTTATACTGCCGAAGAAAAGAAGAGGAAGACAGCCGTTC
>JAFGQL010000042.1 GCA_016935695.1 Spirochaetales bacterium | reverse complement strand
TCAATGCTTTTATTGATTGCGTATTCGGCCAGGGGCCAGAGTCCGGGCTGTTCATCGCGGATAAAATTCTTTTTTTCGTAGATGACTGATGCGTTGATTTCATAGGGATTGAAATTCCTGGGAGCGAGAGCGGCCCAGTTTATCAGGGGCTGCAGGGCATCGAGGGCTTTTGCGAATTTCGCTTCGCCTGTTGAACCGGCAAGGAATTCCTCCCAAAGATTCATCAATTCTGTACCCAGGTTTCGCGGCAGTTTTTCCAGAAACTTCCTCATGCCCTTTCGTTCTTCTTTTTCGGCCGCAACCCGGGCGTCGTCGTCAAATACCGAGGTATCGCCTGAATGTATTTCACCCAGGTCGTGAATGAGCAGCATTTTCAGTATTTTCAACAGATCAAGGCCTTTTGTCTGTTCCGGCATGAACAAGGCCATTACCGCGATGTGCCATGAATGCTCTGCCGGGTTTTCGTTGCGCCCCTTTTCCAGGGTGATATTCTGTCTGTGCACGGCCTTGAGCTTTTCCAGTTCACTGATTATTTCGAATTGCTGTTGTGGGTTCATTTTCATGTGCATTCCTGACCTGCCGGTGCGTCGTCATACCGGCGCAAAAGTCCGTCCAGGGCTTCCCGGAACAGTTCGCTCTCTTTTTTACCGGAGGATGCGGCGATCTGTTTGAGTCTGCTCAGGCTTGCAGCCGGGTAGTAACAGCTTTTCAGCACCATGTCTTCCTTTGGGGGGAGGGCAACCTTGTTGCGGCCGTTTTCTTTTGCGGTGTAGAGGGCTGCCGATGCCGCCCGGATGACACTGTCCTTGTCCTTTCCGTCCCGGGGGTGGTTGGCAACTCCGATGGATACGGAAGCGCGGAAGGGGTAATCACCCTTTTCTATGCTCGAAAGAATCTCCCGCCGAAGCCCGTCGGCGGTGAGGAATGCGTCTTCCAGACTCATTCCCGGGACAAGCAGGCCGAATTCGTCGCCGTAACCGCGGAATGCCCTGCCCTGTACTGCCTCCTCTGTTCGCTGCAGCACCCCGGAAACCAGTTCAAGCAGGGCGTCCCCCTGGTCGAAACCGAAGGTATCATTCAGTTGCTTAAAAAAATCGATATCCAAAAGCATAAGACTGAACTCGCCGGGAAACAGGCTTCCTAAGAGGATTTCGGTTTCTTCTCTTCCGGGAAATCCAAGGTCTATATTGGTGATCATGCGGCCTCCGTATATATTACAATATTATCACATATAATAAAAAAAGCAATACATTAAAGCAATATATGAATAGAGAAAAAAATGGTGCAAAATTGGGCCAGTGTGTAATAATGGGTGATACTTTGTGTGTCCCGCATTGATGGAGGATGGAACGATGAATGACGTGCAGATTGCCCAGGAAGCATCATTACAGCATATCGATATGATTGGCGCCGGTATCGGGCTTGGGGAACAGGACCTGATTCACTTCGGGCCCTATAAGGCTAAAATTTCCTACGAGGCAGTCCAGCGTATTCTTTCACAGCCGAAACGGGCGAAACTCGTGTTAGTAAGCGCTATTACCCCGACTGCCGCAGGGGAAGGAAAAACAACGACAAGCATCGGTCTGACCCAGGGGCTTTCGAAAATCGGTAAAAAAAGCATTGTTGCCCTGCGGGAGCCTTCTCTCGGCCCTGTATTCGGCGTAAAAGGCGGTGCAACCGGCGGCGGCTACTCCCAGGTGCTGCCCATGGAGGACATTAACCTTCACTTTACGGGGGATCTCCACGCGGTCACCGCGGCCCATAATCTGATCGCCGCCGCTGTTGACAACTCCATTCACTTTCTGACCAAAAAAACTGTGTCGGTACGCAATGTGCTGTGGAAACGGGTCATGGACATGAACGACCGGAGCCTCCGGGACATTGTGATCGGTCTTGGGCCGAAAAACCTGCCGCGGGAAAGCGGTTTTGATATAACCGCCGCTTCCGAGGTAATGGCGATCCTGTGTTTGAGCATGAATTATCATGATTTGAAGGAAAAGATCGCCAACATACTTCTTGGTTTTACCGAAGACAAGGATCCGGTTACGGTAGGGGATTTGGGAATTCAGGGGGCGGTTGCCGCGCTGCTGAAGGAGGCCCTCCTGCCCAATCTTGTACAGACACTCGAAGGCGGTCCGGCCCTTATCCACGGCGGGCCCTTCGCGAATATCGCCCAGGGGGCGAATTCGGTGCTTGCGACAAACCTGGGTCTCCGTCTGGCTGATTTCTGTATAACCGAGGCAGGGTTCGGTTTTGACCTGGGTGCCGAAAAGTTTTTTGACATTGTCAGCCCCTACGGAGGGTTTTTTCCCGACTGCGTGGTGCTGGTCGCAACTGTCCGGGCCTTAAAACTCCACGGTGGTGTTTCAAAGAAGGTCCTCAATGTACCGAATGCCCAGGCGGTTGCCAGGGGTATTGAGAACCTGGAAAAGCACCTTGAAAACATTTCCAGATTCGGTGTGAAGGCCGTTGTCGCCCTCAACAGGTTTCCCGGCGACACTGACGATGAGATACGTATTGTGAGCGCACTTTGCGAAAAACGCGGGGTGGAATTTGCCCTATCAAGCCACTGGCAGGATGGCGGCGAAGGGGCGAAGGACCTGGCGGAAAAAGTGGCCGCCCTGTGCAATGGGTCTTCTTCACCGGCACCGAAAACCCTTTATGACTGGAAGGCTTCCCCAGAGGAAAAGATCTCCACCGTTGCGCGGCAGATATACGGCGCCGAAGCTGTCGATTATACCGGGGAGGCCCGGGCAGACCTCAAACTGATCAAGTCTCTCGGTTACGAGGGGCTGCCGGTATGCATAGCGAAAACCCAGTCAAGCCTGTCGGACAATCCGAAACTCCTGGGCAGGCCGAAGGACTTCCTGGTTACCGTCCGCCGCATCATCATTTCTGCTGGTGCCGGGTTCCTTGTGCCGCTTACCGGGGACATCATGCGTATGCCGGGGCTGCCCCGGGTTCCCGCCGCCGAGCAGATCGACATCGACGACAGCGGTAACATTACAGGGTTGTTCTAACCCCTTTTTCTACCGCAGACCGGAGAAGTCTGGTGAAAAGGCCGAAAGGAAGGACAGCCCTCAACAGGGTTGAAATCCTGGCGTCCGGTCCGGCGGTGTAGCGCAGCTTCCAGTTTTTTGAAACCGCCGCTTTGTAGATGATGCGTGCAACCGCTTCCGGCTTGATTCCCCGGCTGCCGATCTGCTCTAAGTTGGCAATTACTGCAGAGGCATAGGGGTCATATGCTGCATAACGGCCACTTTCCTGATGTACCATGGATCTGCCGTAGAAGTCGGTGAGGACGACACCGGGTTCGATTATTTTCACTTTGATATTGAACTGCCTGAGTTCATGCTGCAGCGATTCGGAAAACCCTTCTACCGCGAATTTTGTGCTGTTGTACAGCGAATACATCGGAAAGCCAGCCCTTCCGGCCATGGACGAGATGTTGATGAACATACCCTTTTTTCCGGCTCTGAAATGCGGCAGTAGTTCCCGTGTTACATTCATAAGGCCGAACACGTTGGTTTCGTACTGCATGCGGATATCTCCCGAGGGGGTTATCTCAAAAGGGCCCTGGAGGCTGAAGCCGGCATTGTTCACGCAGACGTCGATGGAACCGAACGCGGCCAGCGCTTCTTTTACGGCGCTGCGGACACTTGCTTCATCGGTGACGTCGCAGCGGAACTTCCTGATTTCCCGAGTATCCGTGAACACGGCTTTTTCCAGGCTGCGCATTGTCGCGGCAACGTTCCATCCCTGTGCGGCGAAATACTCGGCCGCTGCCTTTCCTATTCCCGATGAACTTCCTGTAATGAATACTGTCTTCATGGGGCACCTCTTAAGTGTTGATTGAGCCCGGGCTCTCGTTACAGAATAATCCCTTCCTGCCCCGGGGGCAAGAAGCGGCATAGGCAAGCAGGGGTCGTTCCATTTGACATCTTTACGGTCCTCGTGTAGGTTTTGAATTCCCAGTACCCAAATGCAGGAGGAATTGCAGATGATACTCGACAAAACAGACCCGGATATCGCGAAATTAATCAGGGAAGAGGAAGCCCGGCAGCAGAACAAGATCCGGCTGATTGCTTCGGAAAATTACGTGTCCAAGGCGGTCATGGAAGCCACCGGATCGGTGCTTACCAACAAATACTCCGAAGGGTACCCGGGGAAACGATACTACGAAGGGCAGCAGTGCATAGACCCGATAGAAACCCTCGCCATAGAGCGGGCCAAGGAGCTTTTCGGGGCTGAACATGCCAATGTGCAGCCCTATTCCGGTTCGCCGGCAAACCTTGCAGTGTATCTTGCCTTTTGCAAACCCGGGGACACGATCCTGGGCATGGCCCTTCCCCACGGCGGTCACTTGACCCACGGTGCCAAGGTCAGCATTTCCGGTAAATACTTCAACGCCGTATCCTATTCCCTTGATGAAACGACGGGGCTGTTGAACTATGACACGATCCGTGCCCTTGCCCTGGAACATAAACCCAAGGTAATTGTTGCCGGCCATTCAGCATATTCGCGGCAGCTTGATTTTCCGAAATTCCGTGAAATCGCAGACGAAGTCGGCGCCATCCTCATGGTGGACATGGCCCATTTTGCCGGTCTTGTTGCCGGAGGCGCTCATCCTTCTCCTGTTCCTTATGCCGATGTAGTAACCACGACAACCCACAAAACCCTGCGCGGTCCCCGGGGCGGCATGATCTTGTGTAAAGCTGTTCACGGGGCGGTCATAGACAAGGCCGTATTCCCCGGGATTCAGGGCGGTCCCCATAATCACACCACCGCGGCAATAGCCGTTGCCCTTAAAGAAGCACTTACCCCCGCTTTCAAGGAGTACGCAGCCCAGATAGTGAAAAACGCGAAAGCCCTGGCTGCACAGCTTATAGACAAGGGGTTCCAGCTGGTCACCGGCGGCACCGACAACCATCTGATGCTCATCGACCTCCGGAACAAGGGGGTTACGGGCAAGCAGATGGCAAAGGCCATGGACAAGGCGGGGCTGGTCTGCAATTACAATGCGGTTCCCAATGACGACCGGAAACCCTTCGATCCAAGCGGCCTCCGTATGGGAACAGCTTCAGTGACCACCAGGGGTTTTAAGGAAGACCAGTGCAGACAGATTGGTGTCTGGATTGACCAGATTGCTGCAGACCATGAAAACGAGGAACTCCTGGCCCGCATAGCCGGTGAAGTAAAGGCTCTCTGCGCCCAGTTCCCGGTTCCCGAACTGTTTGTCTAGAAAAATAGTACAGTTCCGGTATTCAGGCGGTACTCTTCCCCATGGGGGACGGGTACCGTTTTTTTTTGTTCCGGTCCGGCGCATTGCCGCGGTATCGGTTCTTTTGTACACTGACAGGTATCCAGATATTCTGTCTGGAAAAAGGACAGCATTATGACCCTTGCCATGCCCGAACTTATTAATTTTTACCGACAAATTCTGATAAAAAAAGGCTGCGCGCCGGACCGTGCCGGGGATATCGCCAGGGTCCAGGTGGAAATTCATGGGTTTGGTGTTGAGACCCACGGCCTCCGTCCGCTGCATGTCCTGATCGACGCCCTCGGTGATACTGTAGACCCGGAAAAGCGGCCCCTGCATGCCCTGGATGCCGGCCCTCTTCACCGCATTGATGCGAGCGGCTGCATCAGCATGGAGAATATCCGCCTGGCGGTTGATATTGCCGGGGAAGCTGCACGGACCCACGGGATAGGATTATGCACCGCTTCTGATACCGGGTGGATCGGCGCCCTTGGCTACCACCTGGCGGGTCTGGCCAAAAAAGGATTTCTGGTAATGGGGTGGGTACAGTCATCGGATTTCGCGAATGTGGTGCCCCATGGCGGGAAGGACCCGCGTTTCTCGACAAATCCGATGGGTTATAGTTTTCCTGTGCCCGGCGAAGAGCCAGCGGTCGCGGATTTTTCTACTTCCGCCGTCTCTAACGGTAAAGCTTATCAATGGATGAGTGAAGGTGTCATGGCGCCGGAGCAGCTGTTCCTTGACAAAAACGGATTGCCGGGTACCGATCCCCGTGTTTTGAAAGACGGCGGCGCCATGCTCCCCACCGGAGGTCTGCATTTCGGGTACAAGGGAACCCTGTTAAGTTTATGGATAGAGGCCCTTGTCGCCGCTTCGGGAATCAGGCCGATACATGCCGAGAAAAGCGGCGGGCATAATGCCGTGGTTCTGGCTCTACACCTTGCGTCCATGGGCAGTGAACATGCCTATGAGGGGTACATGAAGGAATTGTGCGGCTGGGTCAAGTCCTCGAGGCCGATTGATTCTGAAGGAGAGGTGAGGATACCCGGGGAGCGGGGCTGGGCCGCCCTCCGGCGTGCGCGGGAGAACGGGGTCGTTCTGTCTGAATCTTACCGGAACAAAATATCTGCCTTAAGCCGTCTGTATGAGGTACCGCTCTTCTAGCGGTTATCAGCCTGCGGGGCAGACCGATTCCACCAGGTGGGCCAGTTCCGTCGAGCTCCAGGGCTTTTTGACGATGCCCCGGACGCTTGGGATCTGCTCTACACGTTCGAGGGCTGTTTTATCGGCATGGCCGGTTATCATGATTACATTTGTGTCGGGATGGAGGGAATACACTTTTTCCAGGAATTCATCCCCCTTCATGCCGGGCATCAGCCAGTCGGAAATGATGAGGATGATGTTGATCCCGTCTTCTATGAGGCTGCTGATGGTGGCAAGCGCCTCTTCTGCATTCAGCGCGGTTTCATAATAGAATCTGTCGCCGAACCTTGTTTGCAGTTCCCGCTTGAGGGACATCAGGATGATTGCTTCATCATCAACGCACAAAATTGCCTGGTTATCCATTCGTATCACCGCCTTTGGCTGTAATATGTTCCTGCGCCATGGGAATTGTCACGGTAAAAACCGTGTTCTCCGGTTGACTCATTACCTGTATGGTTCCCCGGTGTTTCTCGATTATCCGCTTGCAAATATCAAGACCAAGCCCCATGCCTTCGTTTTTCTTTGTGGTAAAAAACGGTTCAAAAATTTTCGGCTGCAGTTCTGCGGGTATCTCCGGTCCGTCGTTGGATATCCGGATTACGGCGCTGTTGTTTTCGCGTTTTGTTGCGATTCGTATTGTTCCTTTGTAATCCATTGCATACGCCGCGTTGCTGATAATGTTCATCCACACCTGGCTTATCTGATGGGAAGCTGCATACACCGTTACGCCTTCGTAGTCTCTTACCACGTTGACGCCGTGTTTGAGTTTGTTATGGAGCAATGTTAATACTGATTCAATCCCGTCTTCTACCTTAACGCTCAAATAGGCTTCTTCCGAGTCCTGCCGAAGATAGTTCTGCAGAGCCTGCACGACCCGTACGGATTTCTGTGCTGCCTCGGAAATAATGGTGGTCATCCGCAGAGGAATGATAACTGCGTTTAGTTCTTTTAGAATTTCTTCATGATTGCTGCGGAGGAAAAAATCCGGATTCGTGTCCGGCAGATCGGTAAGTCCTGAATTTATTAGGTAATCGGTTATGCGGTAATGGCCGGAAATCCCCATCTCTTTGAGCTTTGTTTGAAGTGCCTTCCGAACCGTCCGGTCAATAATGGTGCTGGTGGTGGATGTTTTTTCCAGGCCTGAGCGGTAGAGGGACAGAAAAAGGTTCCGCGTTTCTTCATCGGTGGAACTTGTAAACAATAGACAGTGCTCCAAATCCTGACGGAAGTACTGCTCCAGAACGCTTTCTGCGGATATTGTTGCTCCAAGGGGGGTGTTCAGTTCATGGGCAATTCCGGCGGCAAGCTGGCCAAGGGCGGTCAGCTTTTCTGTATTAATCATTTTTTCCTGAGTGGCGGAAAGTTCCTCGAGGGTGGATTTCAGTTCTCTGTTGGCCTGCTCCAGTTCCTGTGTTCGGGTATGAATGGTCGTTTCCAGGGTACTGTTTATTTCCTGGAGTTTCTGTTCCCGGTCCTGTACTGAATTCTGCATGGCCCGTACTGAATTCATAAGCATGTTGAATTCATCGAACTCCATGCTTTTTACCACTGTATCATAGCGCCCCTCGGCGATTGCTTTAGTTCCGCTGATCAGGTCGTTGAGGGCGAGGGCCACATGCTGGGAAGCATTTGCAGACCCAATGAGAATTATTGCGGTTGCAATCAAGAACGACAAGGCCCCGCCGGCGATGAGCCAGGTCACAAAACTGTAAAGTTCCTTTTGGGCGTGGGCTACACCAATAAGCCAGCCTGTGTTCCTGTCTTTTACCACTGTGTACAGATAGTTCTGTTCATCAATACCTTTCATCTGGGAGAATGAGTGGCTTTTATAGTTCTCTGCTGCTCCCCTCACCGCAGGGATATCCATGAGGTTTTTCCGGTTCTGTATAAACCTGTAGTCGGGGTGGCTGATGACCTGACCGTCTTTGTCGCACACAAACCCGAACTGCCCTTTCTGCCAGGTTTGGTCGGCGATAATCCCGATGAGAGATGTCGGGTTGAACCACCCGATAAGAAGGAACTCCCCTACACGGGCTCTGGCGGCGAAATAATTGCCTTTGTAATAATCATTAAATTCCACACCGGACCATTGAACGGTCCTGCCGTCCTGTACAGCAGTCATATTGAGACCATTCATGATAGGCGAGTTTTTCATGTCATGGCCGACGGCGGAAGGCACCGAAGGTATGTTGAACTGTACAGTGCCGGATTCACCATGAACAAGCCAAAGGGCGGAAACAACGGGATTTGTCTTCATCATTGCAGAAAGATACTGAAAAAGACTGTTTTTTTGATCTTCCCGTGTCAGAGATGCCTGCTGTATATAGTAAGACGCGGTTTCCATGATGTCGGTGGCGCTGGAAAAATGAATGAATGTTTCCGATGCCAGTGTTTCTGTGAGGAGCATCTGCCGTTGAATTTCTGCGTTTGAGAAGGACGCGTAGCTGAAGGCAACCACGCCGAAAAAAATGAGGGCGAATGGAACACCGGCAATGAATACGGTCCGGCTGACAATAAAATCCTTGATTCTATAGGTCTGTTTCATCACTGTTTGCCGCCGGGAGTTTGAAGAACATACAGGTACATACCAGGTGCCGTGCATATCTTGGAGTTGGAGTACGGTTCGACCGTCATATATTGATCATAGGACTATATTTTGGGGGATGTCAAATTCTCGCTGCTCATATAATGGCGTGGATTCAACCTTGACATAAACTTTCATCCTCCATAGAGTTGCCAGTCATGGACATACATGAACTTCGCATAACCGCAGAGCTGGCTATGCTCGACCTGGATGAAAGGGAAATGAAGGTATTTGAGGCCGAGGTCTCCAAGACCCTCGAGTATTTCGCCCAGATGAATGCCGTCGATGTTGATGGTCTTGAGCCCACCACACATGTCCTCATGGAGGAAAACCGGGCCCGGGAAGACCGTACGCGGGATGAAAACCTGTCAGACAGGCTTCTTGAAGAGGCCCCCGAGCGGCAGGGCCGGCATATCGTGATTCCGAATGTTCTTTAGGCATGAGCGGAAAGAAACCACACAGCGTAAGGATAAATTATGAGTGTTGATCCATGGAAAGGTATTTTGAAAGATACCCAAAGGCACAGTGCGTATTTACGCTACTTTGAGGAGTGGGAAGCCCGGATAGGGTCCTTCCTGGAATACCGGCTCTCCCAGGATGATCCGTCTGACAGCGGCCGGCTGCCTCTGGGCGGCGTTCCCTTTGGTGTAAAGGACAATATCGCCGTGGAAGGGTATCATTGTACCTGCGGTTCGAAAATCCTGAAGGATTTCACTTCTCCCTACAGTGCGACTGCGGTTAACCGGTTGAAAGCGGCGGGCGCTGTTCCTGTCGGGAAATGTAATCTTGATGAGTTCGGTATGGGGTCTTCTACCGATAATTCCGCCCTTAAAAAAACCCACAATCCCTGGGATGTTTCCCGGGTAGCCGGAGGCTCTTCCGGCGGATCGGCTGCTGCGGTCGCCGCAGGACTGGTCCCTTTCGCTCTTGGTTCAGACACCGGGGGTTCTGTCCGTCAGCCCGCCGCGTTTTGCGGAGTATACGGACTTAAGCCGACCTACGGAGCGGTAAGCAGATACGGTCTGGTAGCCTATGCTTCCAGTCTGGAAGTGGTCGGAGTTCTGGCGGATACCGTAGATACGGCACGCCGGGTGTTTGATGTGATCAAAGGTCAGGACGAGCTGGATCAGTCGTCGGCGTTGTACCCGGGTTTGTCCCGTGATCGGGGCGGCAATCCCGGTGCAGCGCCGCCGGCCGCCAGTACAGCGCGCATTGCGGTGGTCGAAGGTCTGGAAGGGTTAAGTCCCGAGGTGGAGGAAACCTACCGCTCGTCAATTGACTTTTACAAGGCGGCCGGCTGTGAAATACAGCCAGTCAGCCTGCCCAGCCTGGACTATGCCGTGGCGGCGTATTATACCATCGCGACGGCAGAAGCCTCGGCCAATCTTGCCCGGTACACAGGCATCCGTTACGGATACCGCGATACCGGCGCCGTAACAATGGAAGAAATGGTGCGCAGTTCCCGTACCAAAGGTTTCGGTGATGAGGTGAAACTGCGGATTCTTTTAGGGACCTATGTGCTGCGTTCCGGCTTTCAGGACCAGTATTACGGCCGCGCGCAGAAAATACGTACCGCTATACGGAATGATTTTGACAGGGTTTTTGCTGCTGCCGATCTTCTTCTTATGCCGGTGTTCCCTGTGCAGGCTTTCCCTCATGGTGATACCAGCCTTGATCAGTTTCAGCAAAAACTGGCCGACAAGTTTACCGTTGCCGCGAATCTTGCCGGTATACCGGCCCTTTCCTTTCCCACTGCCCCCAGGAACGGCCTCCCGGTAGGGATGCAGCTTCTGGGACCTGTGTTCAGTGAACAGAGATTATTCGCGGCGGCAGAAATCCACGAAAAGTCCCTGGGTGGAATTCCCAGGCCTCATGGGTTCAGGAGCGTGTAGTATGGCGGAATATCAATCATTCATCGGTCTTGAAATACATATTCAGCTTTTGACCGCGACCAAGGTGTTCTGCGGATGCAGGAACCGGTTCGGTGATGAACCGAATACCAATGTCTGTCCTGTTTGTCTGGGGTATCCGGGGGTGCTTCCGGCGGTCAACGAACAGGCGTTGTTGTTCTCCTATATGGTCGCCAGGGCACTGAACTGCGATCTGTCCAAGACAGCGTATTTCGACCGGAAAAATTACTTCTACCCCGACATGACAAAGAATTACCAGATCAGCCAGTTTCATTCTCCCATCGGCAGAAACGGATGGATTGAATACGAAACCGGCGGAGAGCTCAAGAAAGTGCGGATTCACGATGTCCACCTGGAGGAGGATGCGGGGAAGAGCATCCACCGGGGTACAGCCACTCTTCTTGATTACAACCGTGCGGGGACAAGCCTTCTTGAGATTGTCACCGAACCGGATATGGAAACCGGCGAAGACGCCGAGGCTTTTATACAGAATTTCCGCAGACTCGTCCGGTATCTGGGGGTTTGCGACGGAAATATGGAAGAGGGATCCCTCCGCTGCGACGGTAACATTTCCATCAATCTCAAAGGAAAGGGGCTTGGCACCAAGACAGAAGTGAAAAACGTCAATTCCAGCCGCTTTCTGAAGCTGAGCATGAATCATGAGATCGGCCGGCAAAAACGCGCGCTGGAAAAGGGTGAGCGTATCGTGCAGGAAACCCGCCTGTGGAACGAGGCCCAGTCCAGAACAGAACCGATGCGTACAAAGGAAAGCGCCCATGACTACCGCTATTTCCCGGAACCTGACATGCCGCCCTTCCGCCCGTCCCCAGCCTTTATTGCCGATGTCGATGCCCGTCTGGTAGAGCTGCCGGTGTACCGTAAGAGGCGCTACGAGGCCGAATACGGCATCAGCGGCGATCAGGTGCAGTTCCTCACCGAAGAAAAACCGGTAGCCGACTTTTTCGAATCGACTGTTACTGCGGGGGCGGATCCTCTTCAGGCCGCTGCATGGATCTGTACCGATATTCAGAAAAACCTTAACAAGCTCCAGATCGGTCTTGAAGAATCATCACTTACCTCCCTGCGCCTTGCTGCCCTTATCAACCTGGTAAAAGAAGGTGTCATAAACCGGAAAAAGGCAGAGCTGACCCTGTCCCTCATGCTCGAAGAGGACAAAGACCCCGATGTCATAGTGCGTGAACAGGGGTGGGAGCAGATATCCGACAGCGGTGCCATCGAGGCTCTGGTGACCGAGGTCCTTCAGGCAAATCCGAAAGCAGTCGACCAGATCAGAGGCGGCGACATGAAGCCCATGGGATTTCTGACCGGCCAGGTCATGAAGCTGTCCAAGGGCCAGGCCGATCCCAAACTGGTCCAGGCTGTCATCAGCGGTAAACTCGGATCTTAGATATTATCATGCAGCATCTTGCAAACGGCGCGGCATGCGATTAGCCTTTATTTTTAAGGAGAAAATGCCATGTTTGAAAAGTTTGCCCAGACGCTTACGGAGAAACTCACCCGGCTTGCTGCCAGAGCGGTGCCTGTGGATCCTTCCGGATTCAACGACCCCCGGGCCGCCCGGACCGACTGGACACCCTTGAAGGGGGGCGGGGCTAACTTCCGTACCCATACAATGATAGAGAAAGCCCATTACCGTTATGAGTTCCGGCCTTCGGCGGGAAACCTGATTTTCGGTCTGTTGTTTGCAGTCATGGGGGGTGGCATACCCGTCGCCGTGTTTCTCGGTATTCTAATGGAAGACGGTTTTAATGATGTCATTATGCTGATGCCACTGGTCATGTCGGCGGTGTTCATCGGTATCGGCGTCATTCTGGTCCGCTCGGCCCTCAAGCCCATTGTGTTCGATAAGCACAGCGGATTTTTCTGGAAAGGACGGGTCGACCCCCTGTCGGTCAATGACCGCAGCCGGATAAAGGTATATTGCGAGCTTGGACGTATCGAGGGTCTTCAACTTATACGCGAATGGGTCAGGAGCGACAAGTCGTCGTTTTACAGTTATGAACTGAACCTGGTTCTCGACGATGGTTCGCGCCTGAATGTAGTCGACCACGGGAATATTCACAAACTGAAGGAAGACGCCGAAAAGCTTGCCCGTTTTCTCATGGTCCCCCTGTGGGACCCTGCCGACCTGTCTCCTTCAGTCTAAAACTCTCCATAGACCCGCGCGATTGCCTCCTGGGAATTACCCTGGTCTCTTAGTATCTGGATGAAGCTTGCCCGTACCGATTCCGGATACAGTTTCCTGCCTTCGGTGGGAATACCGGAATCCATCAGGGCGCTGTAAAACTCGTCTCCTGTGTAATCAAGGACATCAAACACTTTTTGCCCCGGGTCTGCAGCCCCACCGGGAAGTGTTTTCAGGAGTTTTACGGCGACAGAGTTAAGGGGGATAAGGCGCATTTTCTTGCGTTCATCTTTCAAGCTGATGAAATTACCTCCGAAATCCACGTCTTTCCAGGTGAGTCCCAGGGCATCGTCAAAGGTTATGCCGGTTACGGCGATCAGGTAGTAGATGTTCCGCACTGTTGGATTTTCCCAGTTTTTTTCTTTTAAAAGCTGGGTAAGTTCTTTCTGGGTAAAAAGATCCATCAGGCCCTCCCGTTTTCAGCATCGTTGTCATGAGTGTAAACTGCGCGCACAAAAAAGGCAAACAAAACCTTATGGGCGGTTACACATAAAAACGGCGGCCCTGTTATGGGACCGCCGAAAACGGAGAATATAATAAAAAGTCAGGAAATGCTAAAACCAGCCGAACTGGATCTGGAGAATGCCGTTGAATCCCTGCAATGTGCTGTCGGTCAATTCGGCAGCATTTTCATTGCCGTCCAATCCGTATGGATACCGGTAGCTGACACCCAGTCCCGCACGGCAGAACCGGGTGAGATTGATGAGCAGGGTTACCTCCGGTTCTACAACTACAAAGGCTTCGATATCCGTCGGCCGGTCTGCATCGGTATCGAATTCATCGTCCTCAATGGAATAAGGTGAGTACGATACGCCGCCGACACCTGCGAGTACTCCGACCGAAAGATGAACGAGGTCTTTCGGATTCAAGTGATATTCAAGCAGCAGACCGCCGTACCCGAGATGTACATAGGGTTCTTCGCCGCTATAGGGTGTTCCGGTTAATTCCGCCCGTTTTGTCGGCTGGACAAACATTTTGCCGAACCCGCCGATGGCGAATGTGTCGTCTATGATGACGGCGCCGCGTCCGCCTGTAAGCCAGCCGTAGGTTTCGTCGTTGAGACGGGCGTATTCGACCGAAACGCCGCCGTACCCCGATATGGACAGGAAGTCGCCAAAAAGTGTCTTTGGTGCCGAGTCTTCGGCGAATATCAGGCCAGAAGAAAAAAGCAGGAAGGTAATGATGAATACTGTAATCGTTTGTATCTTGTTCATACCGTTTTTAACAAGCTGTTCAAATGAATCTGTTTCTTTGTTTGTACGGATGAGGGATGCAATGACAGACAGCCGGAGAATACAGTTTAATGGCTGCCTCTTGAAAGATTAACAGATTCTGTATAAATTTCGACCGTTCCCGGCCCATCTGTGAAAATGTAAACCGATAGAGGTCCCGACTCGTTGGGGTTTTTGTACAGAGGAAATTTGCCGCGGAAACGGAGCATGCAATGAACACATATCGTACCCATACCTGCGGAGAATTACGAAAGACCCATGTGGGTTCTAAGGTTGTTTTATCCGGGTGGGTTCATAATCACCGGGACCATGGCGGGGTTCTATTTATTGATCTTCGTGACAATTACGGCCTTTCCCAGCTGGTCAGTTACCCCGAGAGCGGGTTTCAGTATGACATTGCCCACCTTCAGAAGGAAAACTGTATAAGGGTTGAGGGGACTGTTAAGGAACGGGACAAAGAAACCGTGAATACCAAGCTTTCAACCGGTGAAATAGAGGTATTGATCGAGAAGTATGAAATTCTTGGCCCTTGTAAACCGCTTCCGTTTCAGGTTTTTCCCGAAGACAAGGAGCCCGAGGAACTGCGTCTTAAATACCGTTATCTCGATTTACGGAGAGAACACCTTCATGCAAATATCCTCCTCCGGTCAAAGGTGGTGTCGTATGTGCGCCGCACCCTGGAAGGATTGGGATTTGTCGAGTTTCAGACTCCCATCCTGACCGCGTCAAGTCCGGAAGGCGCCCGGGATTATCTGGTTCCTTCCCGTCTGCATCCCGGTAAATTTTACGCTTTGCCCCAGGCACCCCAACAGTACAAACAGCTTTTGATGGTAAGCGGTTTCGACCGTTATTTCCAGATTGCGCCTTGTTTCCGCGACGAGGACGCCAGGGCGAACAGGTCCCCCGGGGAGTTTTACCAGATTGATATTGAAATGAGCTTTGTCGGTCAGGATGACGTGTTCACGACACTCGAATCCCTCATGTCCGGTTTGTTTACCTCTTTCAGCAGTAAACGTGTAGATGAGGCGCCGTTTGTGCGCATACCCTATAAAGAAGCCATGCTCAAATACGGGAGCGATAAGCCCGACCTTCGCAATCCCATTGTCATTCAGGACGTGTCCGCGGCTTTTGACGGGAGTGAATTCAAGGCCTTCGCCGGTGCTGTGAAAAGCGGGGCGGTGGTGCGGGCCTTGCCGGTGAAAGGTATCGGTGACAAACCGCGAAGTTTTTTCGACAAGATGATCGAGTTTGCCATGAGTGTCGGATCGAAGGGTCTTGCCTACATTATCTGGGAAAACGGGACGGTCCGCAGTCCTATCGCAAAGTTCCTGAGCGCTGACCGCCTTGATCTTATCGCAAAAACCTGCGGTGTGTCCGACGGAGATGTCGTGTTCTTTGTCTGTGACAAGGAGGACACTGCCGCAAAAATAGCCGGTCATGTCCGGATAAAGCTGGGGCGGGACCTTGACCTGCTGGAAAAGGACACTTTCCGTTTTTGCTGGATTGTGGATTTTCCCATGTATGAAACCGATGAGCACACCGGCCGCATACAGTTCAGTCATAACCCCTTTTCCATGCCCCAGGGCGGTATGAAGGACCTTACGGAAAAGGAACCCCTTGACATACTTGCCTGGCAGTACGATCTCGTCTGCAACGGTGAGGAACTTTCTTCCGGGGCCATCAGAAACCACCGGCCGGATATCATGTACAAGGCTTTTGAAATTGGCGGTTACACAAAAGAGGAAGTGGACGCCCAGTTCAGCGGCATGATCAACGCCTTTTCCTACGGGGCTCCTCCCCACGGGGGTATCGCACCGGGCCTGGACCGTATAGTGATGCTCCTCGCCGGCGAGGAAAACCTCAGAGAGGTTGTCGCTTTCCCAATGAACCAGAAAGCCCAGGAACTGATGATGGACTCGCCGCGCAGTGTTTCCCAGGCCCAGCTGGACGAGCTCCATATCGACATTATACTCCCCGAAGAGGGGCAGGCCTGAGCAGATACTCCGGCGGCCGTGTTTCTTCTGTCAGCGGGTTGTTATCATGGCGAGACTGATCGACCAATGCCTCTCATTAATGCGATAATGCCGGGACATGAACACACTCTCATATACCCAATCATTGCTGAAAAGTCTTCCGGAGCGGGCCCAGCGTCTCGCAAAGGAGCACCGGAAATATCTGACCCGTCTCAGGGACCGGAATCCCAAACATCTGGATGAGCTGTTTGCGCGCATCCACGGGGAAGTATTCGAACAGATCGACTGCCTCGAATGCGGAAATTGCTGCAAAACCATCAGTCCCCGGTGGATGTCCAGAGACATAGACGCGGCGGCCAGGTACCTTAATATGCACCCGAAAACCTTCAAGCTCACCTATCTGCAGCTGGATGAAGACGAAGACTATGTCTTGAAAAAAACACCCTGCCCCTTTCTTGAAGAGGATAAGCGCTGTTATATCTATGATGCACGGCCGAAAGCCTGCAGGGAATACCCTCACACCTCATGCAAGAATATGCGGGGGCTTTTGGTTGTCGCCCGGAACAATATTTCCGTATGCCCTGCCGTTTTTGAGATTGTAGAGAAAGTAAGGAAAGAAATCCCCCTCTGACCCACGGCTTCTGTCATTCTTCCCTGCAGGTTTAAAAACTGGAAAGCTCAAGCTGTCCATACTATACTTACTGGTAATTATGGGTATGAAGAAAAACGGGCGTTCAGTCATCTCTCACGGCACAGTGGCAGCTGCACTTCTTGTCTGTGCGGCGTGGGTCGCTGGCTGTGATGTTACGGGGCTTGCAGGTCCCAGGGACCGGACCAATCCCTATGACCGGGCCTTGTCCTTCGGCGTCAGCAGGGATATCCGCTATCCGGTTTTCGAAGACCCCCATTTTGTCTATCCCCGGAAAATTGCCCTGTCAGATGACGGCAGGTACATGGCTGTTGTGTCGGAAATGCACGGGTTCCTCGGAATCTACGACCGGGACAGCGGCGGATCTCCGATAGAGATCGAAGGATACGAAGCTTTTCATGTGACCGATATGGCTTTCGGCAATGGTCATCTTTTGTATGTCCTGACCGAATACTCCTTTACCCGGATAAACCTTGATACCCTGACCCGGGAAACCCTGTATGCAGACAGTCAGTATCCCCGGATGAACCTGAGGCTTCTTTCCATTGACAGATCACCCACGAGTCCGGTCTTTTACCTGTACGGTAATGATGATAATTGGCAGACCAGGCAGGTGTTTGTGTTTCAGGCTTTTGAAGACTATCCCCGAGGGTATACCCAGGCCCTGTGCGGCAGCCTGTTCCAGGAGGGGGTACCCGATTCCATCGAGATTGAAGATTTCGCCGTAAATGAGGGGTTCCTGTATTTCATTCCCGCCGCTTACTGCATGAATAAATACGGAATTTTCTCCTGGGATACTGCCGGCGATTCATTTTTACGGCAAATTCATTATTCAGGGGCTCAGTGGCTGAGTTCCGACAGCCTGACAGCGTTTCAGGACCCGTCATTTGAACCCTTTTCTCTTGATGTCCGTAATGGCAGTCTGTACTGCTTTGCCAATGGTCCGGACAGCGACGCGGTATTCCGCTGGGATCTTCCCGGTCAGACGGGCCCCGGCGGTACGGAGGAACCGTATGTCTGGGCCGCAGGCATGGACAGCGCTTTTGAGAATGTAAACCATAATGCCTATGTGCTGGCCGCCGACCCGTCGGATTCATTACACCCTGACCGGGTGTTTATCGGTGAAACCCTTAAATGGCTGGATATCAACAGAATCACTCTCTGGGACATCGCCGGTACCCAGCCGGAAGAAACGGTCCAGGGACGGGATTACAGACCGGCAGAGCTGGCCCTTGCCCAGGATGCCGCGGTGTACGAAGACCGGCTGTTTTTTCTTGATGTCTACCGGGGGCTGGTTATGGAGGCAGGCCTGGATGGCGCATGGCGCGCCAATTACGGCGAAGGCATCTTGACCGCCTTTGAAGTGTCCTCCTTTTCAGTCTCTGACGGATCCATCTATGTAGCCGACTATGATTACGGTATTGACGCAGAGATCATCCGCAAGCTGTCGTTGGCAGACAGCAGTTTCCAGACGGTTATTAACCTCCCGTCCAGCAGCGGGGAAATACGTACGGTACACGCGATGCCAGACGGACGGCTGTTGCTGTGGTATCCGTTTTTTAACGGCGGAATCGGGACCGATGAATTACGGGTATATACCGCTGACGGCACATTGGAGAGCATTGTGCCGCTCTCCGGTACCGGGGTGCGTGACCTCCGCATGGCATCAGGACCCTCGGGTACTGTCTACATTGCCTATTCAGTCGATGGGTCGGCAGAGACCGGGGTCCCGGGAATGCTGTACACGGTGATCGACAGGGCAGGTTCCGGTCTGGATACGGTTGAACGGGTTTTCTCTACAATGGATACGGGATTGTTCAACTATGATTATAGTGCCTGGAATATGAGTGTTGAAGCATTCAGCCTGAGGGACCTTGCGGTCAGCCCCGGGGGTTTTGTGTGGGCCGCTCTCGGCCGCGGTATCATTCTGAGGCTGTACCCTCCTGGAACATTTCTGGACACAAAGCTGCATTTCCAGCTTGCCCTGGGGCAGAGAGACGGTCGTCTATATTCGGTTTCCGATCAGCCGCTGTCTGATATAGACATGATTAATGCCAACGGAGGCATAGGAAATCTTGTTGTCAGCCCCGAAGGTTCCCTCGGTTTCATGGACGGGAACGAAGGCCGGCTGCGCTTTCTTACTCCCGGCGGCTGACATGTTTGTCAATCACCCGCACGGCAATCATTCCCGCAATGATCAAAATGAAGGCCCATTTTGTGCCCTCAATGACAGTTGTTTCTTCAATCCAGAGTCCGAAGACTTCGCCCAGTAATAGATGGATGTATGAAGAGGAGCTGTCCCGGTACCCCAGAATATGTCTGATGAGCCAGTGCCATTCGGTACAGAAACAGTACCCGAAACCGTAAAATATCCCCAGAACCAGCCAGGAAAAGGCGGTAAGGCCCATAGTGATAAGATGAAGGTTCCGCGCGGGTCGCCACAGCCAGCCGGTCAGATTAAAAAGGGTGAAAAGGGTGTGGAACACGAAAAAGAACAGATCCAGGCTTTCAAGAAGTCCGCGCGGCATCTGTGCGAAGATATTATACATACGATCTCCCCGGTTTCCTTTCCAAAGCCGCTTGTGTCCGTGTATCCAGAACACGTATACTCATAGTATATGACAAACAACGATATTTTCCGAAGACTCAGGTATCTTTTGCGCTTCAGTGATGAGCAGATGAGCGAGGTGTTTTCAGTTGAAGGTTACCGGGTGGATCCTGCGGCGGTAGCCGCTTATCTTGCCAAGGAAGAGGAACAGGATTTTAAGCCCCTTTCCGACAGCGATATGGGTGTGTTTCTCGACGGGCTTATAACCACGCTGAGGGGAAAACGGGAGCCAAAACCGGGAGCTGAAGCCGAGCGCCGTATGGTTCCCAGAAACAACAACGACAAATTAAAAAAACTGCGGATAGCCTTTCATCTGGAAGAAGCAGCAATGCTTGAGGTGTTCCGCCTCGGCGAGTTTAACATCAATAAAGCCGAACTTTCGGCGTTCTTCAGAAAGAAGGACCACCGCAACTTCCAGCCGCTTGGTGACCAGGCATTCCGCAGGTTTCTGAACGGCCTGGTTGAGTACCGCAAACAGCATCCCGGTAATCCGGTGTCCTGAAGGATCTTTTGGTGGAACGTCTTGCGGCCTGCCTTGCCCAATCCCGGTATCCTGTGGTGTTCACCGGAGCCGGTGTCTCCACCTCTTCCGGGGTTATGGATTTCCGCGGAAAAAACGGCCTGTACCGCCAGCCGGGGATAGACCCGGACCGCCTGTTTGATCTTGATGCCTTTCTTTCCGACCCGTCCTACTACTACCGTATGTCAAAAGATTTCATTTATGGTCTTGGCTGCATACAGCCAGGAACGGCCCACAGGGAGCTTGCCCGGCTTGAGTCACTTGGTATTGTCAAGGCAATAGTGACACAAAATATCGATATGCTTCATCAGAAAGCCGGCAGTACACGGGTCTTTGAGGTCCACGGGTCTCCCCGTGTACACCGCTGTCTCTCCTGTCAGAGAGAGTATGACTTTGACGGCATTGCCGCAGTTGTTCAGAAGGGGATCGTTCCCAGTTGCGAGGTGTGCGGAGGCGTCATCAAGCCGCAGATTACTTTTTTTGGCGAGGCACTTCCCTCGGAAGCCGTCGACGGGGCCATAGAAGCCTGTTCCAGGGCCGACTGCATCGTGATTATGGGGTCGACTCTCCTGGTGCAGCCGGCGGCCAGCCTTCCCTTGTATACCCTCTCCGGCGGGGGCCGCCTGGTGATCGTCAATGATATGCCGACTCCTCTGGATGAAAAGGCCAGTCTTCGTTACCGGGACATCAACCAGGTGTGTGCGTACTTATCGGCCAGCCTGGCCTGACAGGTAAAGAGCATTCCCCTCAGTAAAATTCTGCCCCGATTCTGTAACGGCCGGAGACCGGGGTCACATGTTTGACCAGGGCTGTTTTCGTAATGGTTGTAAAGGCATCTTCGGGAATGTAGACAATGGATAATTCCTGTCCGACATGAAACGGCGTATCACAGATGAACCCTATACCCAGGGGCGAGGTATCTGTGGTGACGGTTTCTACAGGAAAGCGGTCATCCACGTGGGGAATGACATCAATCTTGATGGTCTGATTAATCCGGGGATCTGCCCGCCGCTCAATATCCATAGACTTACACCATAATCAGGAACCGCTGCCGAAGCAAGAAGCCAGGGCCCGGAAAAATAGAAATGAGGTATTGTTTTACCGCCAGTACCGGGACCCGTCTGTTTTGCGCTGTAAAAATCTGTACTCAATCAGATAGCGGCGCAGGGTCACATAATCTTCAAGGAAACCGGCCAGAATGGCGTTCACCTCGGGTTCCGTATATTCAGTCCCCTTTGTGAAAGACCGGACAATGTGGTTCAGAACCACCAGCTTTTCCTTTTCCTTCTTGGGAAACCGAACCAGCATTCCGTCGTCTTTCAGGTATTTACCCAGAATTACCCGCTCTTCCTTTTGTGTGACAAGAGTACGATCATCGTGTACCGGCAGCTGTGCCTCGAATGAGATGTAATGTTCACTTTCCATGGTGTAGTCCTCCAGTAGGCCCATGATGCCAAGAAATACCTTTGCCTCTCTTGCCCTTTTTCGCAGGTGAAAACGCATGTTCCGGACTGCCGAGGCTCCTCTGCCCGGTGAGTTTTCCGCTATCTGGGCGTCGGTCCAGCCCTTGTACATGCCCCGAATAAGTTCTTTTTGCGGTTCGGTCAAACCCGCCGCGTTTGAGTCCATGTGTATGAGGGCCAGAAGATAATCGGGGTGGTCCTGCCTCATGTGCCGGCGGGCGGCGGTTTCCGCAGTAAAAAAGCGCTGGCCTTCAGGAAACACTTCCCCGTCTTCAAAAGTCTTTCCGCAGACAAGACATACCCGGGATGCTCCCGTTCTGGCGTACCCTTCACGGATCATTTCCGGTGTCAAGGTGTCGATATAGGCAGATAGGATTATCATGGTTACAATGTATATTAATGTTAGAATAATGTCAAACAAATATGCACTTTGTTAGGTCGAAGGAAAATGCTTTGAAACTTCGGCGGTTTTCTGCGAAAATACGGCTTGAATACGGAGGCTGAGCATGATTGATCATATAGAACGGTATCTGGACGCGGCGGTATTGAAACCCGACTGCACCAGAACAGAAGCAGAAGAAGCAATTCGGGATTGTATCGCCTGGAAAACGAAAACCGTGTGTGTCAGGCCCTGTGATATCGATCTGGCGGTCCGGCTGTGCCGGGGGACCGAGACAGGGGTCAGTTGCGTCCTTGCGTTTCCCCACGGTGACACGACCAGTGCTGTCAAGGCGGCCGAAGCCAGCGACTACATAGCCAGGGGTGTGGATGAAATTGATATGGTGGCAAATATCGGGTTTGTCTGTTCAGGTATGTGGAAGGAGGTGACTGCGGATATAAATGCCGTCGTGGATCCGGCAAAAAAAGCGGATACGCCGGTTAAAGTGATCCTGGAAACCTGTTACCTGACAGACCATGAAATCAGAAAGGCTGTGGAATGTGCTGTTGAGGCCGGTGCCGATTATGTTAAGACCAGCACCGGCTTCGGCAGCGAGGGCGCGACAAAGGAAGCAGTAGCCGCGATGGTTGAGGCTGCCGGCGGCCGGATCAAGGTGAAGGCTTCAGGCGGTATCCGTGACAGAGCCGCCGCCGAGCTGTTTATACACCTTGGTGCCGACAGGTTGGGGAACGGGTATACTTCCAACAAGGCCATCATTCAGGGAGCCGGAAGCCCGGGTACTGCCGAAGCGTATTAAGTTTTTGCTTTCTGTGTCCGGCGATCACGCTGATACGCGGCTGTCTACGGGCGGAGAGCCTCGAGGGCGGCGGTTTCATTGCCGTCTTTGTCGATCAGACCGAAACCGCCCCGGAAGTCCCAGTTTGTCCACGCGATCCCGTATTCGTCGAAGGTGTTCAGAAGGTCCCTGTACCATCGTTTTTGCAGTTCCGCCGGAACTGACGAGTAACAGCCGAATTCTCCGCAGTGAAGGGGCAGGTTGTGGCTGCGGGCGACAATGAACGGTATTGAGATATCCGATTTCATGGTAGACGCGTCAAAGTAACGTGAATCAAAGCCGCAGCCCCTGGCCAGCAACTGTTTTTGTTCTTCCGCCTGTTCTTCCGGGATAGGAAAACCCGGGTAGTTGACAGGCCCCTCGTAACTGCCGCCCTGGCGCCACCAGGAGGCCTTCCAGTGGGTCAGGAACATGGGGTGGTAATAATGGAAGGTCAGGATCATCCGGGGGTCGTCGGGGACTTTCAGCCAGGGGTAGGTAAAATACTGGTTGAACATATTCGAACCCAGTATGATGGTCCGATCAGGTTCTTTCCTGCGTATGGCATTGTAGGGGTGCAGGTATACACTGTTCCATACGGCATGGTCATGTGCCACTGCTTCGTTCAGCAGCTCGTAGGCAAGCACGTCATTTCCCCAGGGTTTCAAGAAGTCTGACAAATCATCCCATAGTCTACCCAGTTTTTTCTGTTCCTTTTTGCTTCTGAATAAAAGCGGCTCGTCCTTGTCATTGAAGTAATGACTGCGGATGATATGGAGGTCTACGATTACCTTCAGCCCTGCAGCAAGGGCCCACTCGATACCGTTCCCCAATAGATCAAAGGCTTCTGTTTCCCGGTTCATTGTCCTGGTCCACAGCTGTTCCTCGTCAACGGGAATCCGTATGTGATCAAAACCCCAGCCGGCGATCCTCTTTGCGTCGTCATTGGTAAAGCGTTTTCGCCGTTCTTCCCCCCGTTCACTGCTCTGACTCAGCCAATGGGAGATATTCGTTCCCCTGATTATTTCGAATGACATGGCCACCTTCCTTTCGCCGAGGGCGCATTATTGCCGTATCTGTGTATATGCTTACAGTCTAGGGGATAATCAGTGTGAATGCAACATGAAAAGGATGCCGGCAGGAGTTCCTGTTGCTACCTGACTTTTTTTCCGGCGCTGTTGTATACTTTCGCCTATGGCGTCGGCAGAGTCGGCTGCAAGCCCCTCACTACAAAAGCGCAACCCTCTTGCATTAATTATCGCGAAGGTTCGTTCCTTGAAAATTGGCCAGAAACTGGTGGCGATCTATGTTCTGGGTATATTTTTACCCCTGGCGATCACCAACGGCCTTGTTTTACGCAGCGTGTTACGGGAAGCCAGCCAGAAGGAGCATGAGTATATGCTGTCTAAAGTAGGCAGCATCATGGACAGCATTGTCCGGGAATTTGAGCCTCTTGTTGATGTGACCTCATTTGTCTATACCGACAGTTCCATCTACCGCATCCTGGCGGATGAGTATGCCGCATTTACTGATTTTCTGAACATTTATACCGATTATCTTCTTCCCGCGACCATGAAATACGTGAATGTGTTTCCCGGGATCTCCCGTATGATCATTTATACAGAAAACGAAATGGTGGGAACCAGCGGGCTGTACATGAGTATTAATGCCTATGTGCGCCAGACCCTCTGGTACCGGCAGCTCGCGCGCCACACTTCCGGTATTTTCACCATTGCGCATGTCGATCGTGATACGCGAATGGATGCCGCAGACAAGCGGTACATAAGCATGTTCCGCGACCTCAATAATTTATCATATCTCCGCAGAGGCAGACTTGTGCTCAGGCTTGATATCAACCATGGCATCATTGAGCGCCACCTGTCGGCGATGGGCTATGACGGTAATATACGGATGCAGGACCTGAACGGAGCGGTAATCGCCGCATACAGTAACGACGGAACACAGAAGGAGTATTTTTCCTTTGATGTGCCCTTTTCCGGAATGCGCGCCCTTGAGGGCTGCCGCCTGATCGGATCATTTACCCGGCCTGCGGTGGATGTGGTGTGGTCTTCCCGCTGGACGCGGCTTCTTGGTATTTCCGGGCTCAGTATTGCCTTCGCGTCCCTGTTCATTCTGCTGCTTTCCCGCTCAATAACCCGGCGCCTGGCAAAGCTTTCAGACCACATGAAAAAGGTGAAACACGAGGATTTTTCTCCAATAGATTTTCCCGGAGAATTTCAGGATGAGGTGGGCCAGCTTATCAATGACTACAATATCATGGCAGGAAAAATCGACGAGCTCATTAATAATGGCTATAAAATGGAAATTGAACGCGGACGGCTGCTTCTTGAACGCAGACAGGCGGAAATGAATGCTCTGCAAAGCCAGGTGAATCCCCATTTTCTGTACAATACCCTTGAATCCATACGGATGAAGTCCCATATCAAAGGTGAACACGAGACCGCGGCCATTATCAAACGCTTGAGCAAAATGTTCAGAAGGATGACCGGGTGGGATGAAGACATGATCCCCCTGGAAGAAGAACTTGCCTTTACCCGGGAATACCTGGATATTCAGCATTACCGTTTCGGTCCGCGGTTTTCCTCGGAGTTTTTTATAGATCCCGCTACCGCACAGGTGTGTATTCCCAAGCTGATGGTCCAGGCTCTGGTTGAGAACGCATGCGCCCACGGTATTGAGTGCAAGGAAGAGGGAGGCACTGTTCGGGTGTCGGCGGTCCTCCTGGATGGATCCCTGCAGATAAAGGTCCGCGATGATGGGGCAGGCTGCGACGCCGGCAAGGTGATAAAGGCCATGCTGGATGAAAGGTATGATGCCAGACATACCGGACTGGCGAATGTATACCGCCGGCTCAAGCTTCATTTCGGCGACAGGGTAAGCATATCTTTTACCAGTACTGTCAATGAGGGTACTGAGGTAACCATTGTCATAAGGTTGGATCATGAAACTCCTTAGCATCATAACTGTGGATGATGAGCCCCATATCCATGAAGGTCTTGATACCATCATGGACTGGACATCTCTTGGGTGTGTTCATACTCTTGCCGCCGCCAATGGTTCCGAAGCCCTCAAGCTGATAAGCATTCACCGGCCTGACATAATCCTTACTGATATTAAAATGCCGATCCTGGACGGCATTTCCCTCATACAAAAGGTCCGTGAAATGGAAGGATATGACCCTGCGGTCATTGTCATGAGCGGTTATAATGATTTTGCCTACGCACAGGCGGCACTCAGGCATAAGGCCAGTGATTATTTGCTGAAACCGATTGATGAAGATGAACTGGCCGCGTGCCTAAAGGGAATACTTGAAAACAGCCGGAAAGCAAAACCGGAGGAACCCGATCCCGAAGAAATGAAGGCGGCCCTGAGTACGGTATTCCGCCGGCTTTCCATGCATGGTCAGGGAGGCAGTTCGGCAGATACCCGCATACTCTTGAAGGACCCGCGAGTGGTTCCTCCTTTCGCTTTCGGCCTGCTGGTTCCTTTTTCCCGCATCGATGCCGAAGGACAGCCGGTATACGGAGGATTCCTTCCGGAAAAGGTCTATCCGGCCCTTTTGCCGCTGAAAGACCGTAATCCTGTTGAGTGTCTGTACCGCGAATCTTTCGGCTCGGTTGGTCTTTTATTTGCGGGCGGGGTCGTCGGTACATCGGGGCCCACCCTGGAGGCGGAAATCAGAGGCGTGCACCGGATTATCGCCCCGGCTCTGGGCTGCGGCGCAAAACTCATTGTCGGTACACCGGTGGCTGCCCTGGAAGATATCTTCCGCTCACGGAAATCGGTTCTGGAGTATATGGGCGCCTCATATGTGATGCACGCCCCCGGGGTGGTTCTTGTGTCCCGGGAGTCTCAGACCGGATGCGTACCGGTTAAGCGTGAACAGGTGTCACTCCTGATGAAGGAAGTAGATGAGGGGGACGGACCTAAAGCTCTGGTCCATCTGAACGAGATATTCACCCAGCTTAAAAATGGTTCCTTGTCTGCCAACGCCTTGCGGGACTGGATGAACATCCTGTCCTATGAGGTCCGGCGGCTTCTTGAGCGTCTGGATGGCGGCCCTGTGCCCCATGAAGACCTGTTCAGGGCGGTGGTGAAGAATGTTGAGTTCATGCCTTTTGCTGAGCTTACCCACTGCGTTTCATCATTCATTGAATCGGTCTGCGAAAGGGTGAAAAGCCTCCGGGCTTCGGTGCGCCATTCAAGTGTCGTGCTCATTCAGCGGGCGGTAGAGCGTCGCTGCGCCGCCGAGGTCACCCTGGCTGAGCTGGCAGAAGAACTGCACATGAATCCGGTATATCTGGGGCAGTTGTTCAAACAGGTTATAGGTAAAAGTTTCAAGGATTATCAGCGGGAAATACGCGTGAAGGAAGCCTGCAGGCTCTTAAAGGAAACCAATGAGCGCATTACCGATATCGCGGTTTTGGTGGGGTATCAGAACTATGATTACTTTGTGGAGCAGTTCAAACGGGAAATGAAGACGACACCGTCGGCATACCGCCGTTCATGAAAGGTAGAAAACGGTTCTAAATTTACCCGGTACCCGGCTAAGATTTGTAGGGTTTCGCCGGGGAAATTCAGATGGTACAATGTAGGAATCTTTTCATGAAAAGGAGTATGTATATGAAGAAGTTGCTTTTGGCACTCTTGGTTCTTTCGTTTGCGACCATGGCGTTTGCAAATGCACAGGGCGAAGGTGCTTCGGCAAAAACCAAGGAATATTCAATTTTTCTTGGTTACGAAAAAGATGACTACCCCCAGGCGGGAACCATCTTTGGAAATTGGCTGGAAGAAAAAACCGGCGTTAAAATTGCGTGGGAGTTCATCGTAGGTGACCTCGAGCAGAAAGTCGGTCTTATCGCGGCATCCGGTGATTATCCCGATGCTATCCATCCCCGTAATAATGGTCATATCCTCTTAGGTGCCAACGCGCTTATACCTCTTAATGATCTTGTTGAAGCACATGGCCCGAACATCAAGGACCTGTACGGCGAACGGATCGAAATGATCAAAAAGCCCGACGGAAACATTTACTGGTTCCCCCAGCAGATGCCCTACGGTGATGTGTACAGAAGTCCGAATCCCGGACACGGTGTATATATCCAGCAGGCTGTTCTTGAGTCCTGGGATTACAAAATGCCCAAAGACCTCGATGACGCGGTTGACAAGCTTATTGCGTACGCGAAAGCCAACCCCGAAATCAACGGCAAGAAAACACTTGCATGGTCCGGTCAGTATGACTCCTGGAGATGGTTCGGAACTTCAAACATTCCCCACATCCTCTCAGGTCATCCCAATGACGGGTCCTGTAACGTAGACAAAGTCGGCACCAAATGGGTAGCAACCCACTACTGGGGAACCAAAGACGAGTATGAAAGCTACCGTATCCTGAACAAGGTACATCAGGCCGGCCTGTATGACGTTCAGTCTTTTGTTATGAGCTATGACCAGTACATTGCTTCCCTTACCGGCGGAAACGTACTTGCTTTCTACGATCAGGACTGGAACTTCCAAAATGCGCAGAGCCTTCTGCTGGATCAGGATCAGGGCCGGTGGTATATCGCAACCACAACCATGCTTCCCGGTTACGAGCCGACAATCCTCAATCCTCCCACACCTCAGGTTTCCGAAGGTATCGGTATTTCTGTAAGCTGTAAGGACCCTGAAGGTCTTATGCAGTACTTTAACTTCCTCGCGGACAAAGAAACTCTTCTTTTGAGAGGCTGGGGACGCGAAGGCATCGACTATATGGTCGGTGATGACGGCGTATTCTACCGGACTGAAGAGCAGGTTGAGCGCTGGCAGGATGTTGACTGGAGAAACGAAGAATACGGTGCTGACTACTGGGTGAACTTCCTCTGGATTACCGCCGGTTCCGTTATCTGGGACGGTAAAAACAACATCGACCCAGGAAACCAGCCTTCTCTGTACAGAATGAACAAACGTCCTGCAGAAATCGAAGCCCTCGACGCGATGGGAATTGATACGTTTGCAGATATTTTCCCACAGCCTGACCTGGACCGCTCGGTGTACTTCCCCGCATGGACCATCACCATTCCTCCGGACAGCAAGGAAGGAATTACCAACGCTAAACTTGACGATATCCGCCGTAAGAATATTCCGCTGCTCATCATGGCGAAACCCGGCGAATACGACAAGGTTTGGAACGATTACCTGAAGCAGATGAACACTGTTCCCCAGGCTGACATTGATGCTCTTGATGCATTCCGCCAGGCTGAAATCGACAGACGTGTTCTTGTAGCTACCGGTAAACCTAACAAGTAACAGGTATTAACGGCTTAGAAGCCGTTTTGCTTACCGCTTGTGCATAGAATTAATCGGCCGGTCCTTTCAAAGGGCCGGCCACATTTAAGCAAATGTACCGGCGGTATGTCAGGAGGAGTTTTTTTATGAGTAGTATTCCGACATCCGGGAAGCTGATGGGAGGATTGGGGCCTGTGAAACTGGCACCGCGAAAAAGAGATTTTGGGATAGTGTTTCAGTCCCAGGTTGTCCTTATGGCGATGTCTATACCCTTTCTTTTACATCTGCTGTTATTCCGGATGGGGCCCATGTATGGCTGGCTTATGGCCTTCCAGAATTTCAGGCCGGGCACACCGATTTTAAAGCAGACATGGGTAGGGCTTGAACATTTCAGATATCTTTTTCGGGATATCATTTTCCTGCAAGTACTAAGAAATACGCTGGCCATGGCGATCATCAAACTGGTCATGGGAACGTTTTTCTCGGTTCTCGTCGCGATAATGGTGAACGAAACAAAGAACAGGCTTTTCAAAAGAAGCGTGCAGACCATCAGTTATCTTCCCCACTTCATTTCGTGGGTAGTTGCAGCCCATCTGGTACGTGAATCATTAATGCCTTACGGTATTATAAATAATATACTTACCGGTCTTAATATTGTGAAGGAACCCATTTTTTTCCTTGGAAAAGCAGAGTATTTCTGGTGGGTTATCGGATGGTCCCACGTATGGAAGACCGCCGGTTTCGGCGCGATTATCTATCTCGCGGCAATGACATCAATAGATCCTCAGCTATATGAAGCAGCGGACATTGACGGCGCAAGCCGCCTGCAGCGGATATGGCATATCACCCTCCCGGGGATCCGGTCGGTTTTCGTGATCCTTCTGATTATGAATATCGGATTCCTGATGGAAGCGGGGTTTGAGCAGCAGTATCTTCTCAAGAATGCCCTTGTCCAGGATTATGCGGACGTGTTTACCATTTACGTCCTTGAGTGGGGCCTTCGCCGTACCCGGTTTTCCTTTGCGACTGCCGCCGGTATTTTCCGCAGTGTGGTGAGTATCACGCTCATCGTCATAGCCAATTTCATCGCCAAACGAATGGGCGAAGAAACACTAATGTAAGGAGGTGAAACTATGAAAATGACAACTCAGGATTACGTATTCGATACAATCAAAGTACTCCTTCTCGTGTTTCTTGTGGCTGTGACCCTGTATCCGTTTCTGAACACCCTTGCGGTTTCTTTTAACGAAGCCCAGGATACAATCAGAGGCGGGATAAGTTTATGGCCGAGAGAGTTTTCCTTAAGGAATTATGAGGATATACTTTCCGACGAAAATATTATTGTTGCGGCCAGAAACTCGGTGGGCCGTACAGTCATTGCAGCTTTAGTCCAGACCTTTTGTACGGCAATGGTAGCGTACGCCCTGGCAAACAGGAAATACATGTTCCGTGTACCGATCGCCATGGTCTATGTCCTTACGATGTACATCGACGGCGGTCTTATACCCACATACTTTCTGTTCCGCGGCTTGGGCCTGGTTAACAATTTCCATGTCTACTGGATTCCGGGACTGACGACGGCCTTTAATATGCTGGTCATAAGGACGTATATGCGCGGCCTGTCGGAAAGTTTCATAGAATCGGCCAAGATTGAAGGTGCCAATGACTTTTATATCTTTTTAAGGATTATCCTTCCTTTGTGTATGCCCGTACTCGCAACAGTCATTCTGTTTACCGCGGTGTGGCAGTGGAACTACTGGTGGGACACCTTCATCTTTAACTCTTCCAAGATAAACCTCACCACCCTGCAGTATGAATTAATGAAGAAAATTCAGTCGGCTAACTCCGCAATGTCAGGAACCAGTATGGCCGATGCCTTCAGCCGCGGCCAGAGCATGACTGGTAATGTCGTCACGCCGGTATCTCTCCGGGCGGCAATGACCATTGTTGTCAGTCTGCCCATTATTGCCGTATATCCGTTTCTCCAGCGCTACTTTGTTCACGGCCTTACCATCGGCGGTGTCAAAGGCTGATATTTCTCTGCATTTTTTAGTGTTTGGAAAGCGGTCCTCATGGGACCGCTTTTTTTAGCTCCCGTCTTTATAAGTACCCTGGGTTACCGTTTATACAGCACCGTAGACAGAAACGCTGTCTTTATGTATTTTAGGGAGACCCAATCAACCCCGTAAAGGACGCGTATCATGGACCTGATCACCAGACAGCTCGAAGACCTGTTTTTAAAGGCGGTTCAAAAGGTGTTTCCCGACGCCTCCTGTGCGGCTGCGGTCGTGCAATTCACCAAAGATCCCGGTCTTGGAGATGTACAGTGCAACAGCGCCATGGCTCTTGCCCGGGAGGTAAAGGATTCACCCCGAAATATTGCCGGAAAGATCGCGGCTGCGGCACAAGAGCTGGACGGGATCCGCCCGCTGAAACTGATATCGTCTCTTGAGATTGCCGGGCCGGGCTTCATAAATATGCGGCTGGATCATCAGGCTGTGTGGAAATATCTGGCTGATCAAAATGAAGGAAGGGTGTATCCGTCGGTAGAAAACGAAGGGCCGGTTGTCATTGACTATTCAGCGCCGAATATCGCGAAACGAATGCACATCGGCCATCTTCGAAGTACCATAATCGGTGATTCCCTGAAAAGGATATACCGGCATCTCGGTTATACTGTGGTAGCCGATAACCATGTGGGTGACTGGGGCACCCAGTTCGGTAAACTCATTGTGGGGTACCACCGGTGGCTTGACAAGACCGCGTATGCAGAAAGCCCGATTGAAGAGCTTGAACGCATCTACGTCAAGTTTGAACAGGAAAGCGTGAATGACGAGACCCTCCTTTCAGAAGCGCGAAATGAACTCAAGAAACTGCAGGACGGGGATGAACAAAATACGGCGCTGTGGCATGAGTTCATTGATTCCTCAATGAGAGAATACGAGAAAATATACTCACGCCTCGGCATCACCTTCGATACCCACCGGGGTGAGTCCTTTTACCACGACATGATGAGCGGTGTTATAGCGGATCTGAAGGAAAAAGAGCTGCTGGCTGAAAGCGATGGCGCCCTGGTGGTGTTTTTTGCCGATGATGAACACCTGCATCCGTGTATTGTGCGGAAGCAGGACGGGGCGTATCTGTACGCGACTTCTGATCTTGCCTGCATAAAACGGCGAATAGACGAATACCATCCCCGCAAGATCATTTATGTTACCGATGACCGTCAGATAACCCACTTCAAACAGGTATTTAATATTGCCGAACGCCTTGGCTGGACGGTGGAACGGGAGCATGTGTACTTCGGAGTGATGAAATTCACCGACGGTCATTTTTCCTCTCGGAAGGGCAACGTTATTTATTTGTCCCACCTCCTTGATGAAGCGGAAAAGAGGGCCTTTGAGATTGTGACAGAAAAGAACCCGGCTCTTCCTGAGGAGGAGCGTAAGGACATTGCCCGCGTGGTCGGTACCGGCGCGGTAAAATATTTTGACCTTTCCCAAAACAGGACCAGCAATATCATCTTTGAGTGGGACAAGGTGCTGAGTTTCGAGGGCAACACCTCTCCCTATCTGCAGTATGTGTATGCCCGCATTCAGTCGGTACTCAAAAAAGCCGGCGTCAACGGAGAACTGCCACCCCCTTCAGAAACTGAATTTACCGAGGGAGAGCAGAAACTTGTTCACAGTCTTTTACAGTTCTCCAGTGCGGTTGTTCAGGCCGCCGCGTCCTATAAACCGAATGTCATAGCCGATTATATCTATGATCTGAGCCAGTCGTTCAATTCTTTCTACAATTCCCATCCCATCCTTAAAGAGGAAGAAACAAAGCGGGATTTCAGGCTTTACCTGTGCAGCGAGACTGCCAGGGTTATCAAGAACGGCCTGGAGTTACTGGGAATCGAGGTGCTTGAGAGGATGTAATGTTGTTGATGATTGATGTCATATAATTGAGGGGTACAAAATGTACCCCTCTTTTTTTGACTACAGCTCTTGGCTACAGCAGGTTTTCAATAACACCCATGGTTTTTTCTTCTGCCTTTAAGGCCTTTTGTGCGCAGTCAAGGATTTCGGGAATATCCTCATCTTTTACACTGCTCATACCCGGCCCCTGAAAGGGCAGAAGTGACGCTATCTTCTCCATTTCCGCAGCAGTTGTTTCGGCAGATTCTTCTGCGGCTTCAAGCCCCCTGAAGGCAGGGTACTCCCCGGCTGCGGCAGACAGAAACTGCTGAATTTTTCGTTTTGAATCTGCATACAGGTTCATGGTGTAGGTGAGACCGAACCCGTCATAATCCTTCCGTTCAAGTGTTCCCAGCAAATTGTCCCAGGCTTTTCTTCCTGCCGCATAACTTGGGGCTTCATGAAAGGATGAGTTCCAGTGGCTCTGGGCGTATGACAGGCTGTTTCTTAAGGTGGTTTCACCGTCGTAAGGCACCTTTGCATAGCAGGATTGAACGAAGAGTATGGGCACCTGGGAAATCCCGATGTTTTTATACAAAAGCGGATCTGGGTTCTCGGACGCGCAATCCTTCACGAAAAATACACCTTCGGCATCATCATACCCGGTGATCAGTCCAAACTCTAAAACCGGTGTTGGTGCCCACGTGATCACAGGCACATCCCTGTCCAGTGAACGTTTCACCTCATCGACAGCATAATCCTGGCTGAGTTCGAAGGTATGGTACTTCGGGTCTTTATGCCTGACCAAAACGGTGGATGCAACGCCGATCCTGTCGGCCATCTCAAAATGTTCCTGCTGCCAGTTGTAGACCGTAGGGCCGGAGGGGCAGGATTTCTCTTCCATGATAAAGTGAAAAGCGATGCCGGTCTCACCCATCATCCATACCAGGTCTTTCTCGTATAAACCTGCTTTCTTCACTGCTCCGTAGAGGCAACCGGCAAAACTTGTCCATGTCATTCCCATGGATATGTTTTCTATCTTCTTCATTGTGTTCTCCTTAACTTGCGCGCGCTGTACCTGTATTCTACAAGACCCTCTAGGACATAAAATGTCCTATGTGAATAATTTGATACAAAAATTTACAGGGCCCTGTGGATTATTGAGAGCGTGTTATACATTTTTCCTGCTTTTTCCCGAAGCCAGCGCGGACTGACTATCTCAAAGCGTTCGTACCGGGAGGTGAGCCAGCCAAGCAGCGCCAGGGAGTCGTGGAATCTGCAGGTAATCGCATCCTGCGCCCGGCTGCCGGTATGTATGCATGCGGTATAGGGTTCCCGGCCGATTGCGCTTTCAGAACCGCCGATATAGATGATTTCTTTTGTCAGTGTGGATTCGTTTTCCTGTTCAACCGGAGAACTGCCGGGCTCCTGAAGAGCCGGGCGGGCCTTCAGTACCCTGTCGAGCCTGAACTGGCGGGTAGCATTACGTGTTGAGCACCATGCTTCCAGGTGTTCATGCTCTCCCCACTGGAAAAGCCGAAGTGGTTTCACCGTCCGCTCGGTACGGGTATTGCCTGCGTCGATATACTCAATAAAGATCTGCTTTTTTTCCTGCATGCAGGTTTCAATGATTGACCGTACCGAGAGGATGCGGGTTTCAGATACATGCAGGGGCTCGGTTGTTTCAGGCTGGTAGATACGAGAAAACAGTTCGGCAATTTTCGCGGTCCTTCGCGTTCCTATCTGGCGGTAACTCTGTGTGAGTTCCTGAAGGAGACCGGCATCCTGGGAGGAAAGGCGCTCCCTCGGCAGGATGAAATCATCACCGATATACTCATAGCCTCTGTGCTGGTGATCGTACTCAACAGGCGCCCCTAAGGAAAACCGCAGATACTCTATGTCCCGAGAGGCCTGTCGTACCGTGATTTCGAATTTCCGCGCGATGTCGCTGCAGTTGGGGAATGAACCCCTCCTGCGCTGATCATCAATCCATTGTATTCTATGCAAATTGGACACAGCACCACCAGATTAGTCGAATTGTACACATTATAACCTGAACCACATCAATTCTGAATATCAACGAAGAATATACATATAAGGAGGTTCATTATGATTGATTTTTCCACTTCCATGCCTGCGAAAACCCTTGATGAGATTGAAACGGCCCTGCATGTCCTTTCTGAATCAGGGTTTTATTTTGCAAGTGTGAATGAGTTTCTGTGTAATGCGCTCATTTCTGCATCCGGCAGTGACATCGAAGTATTCAAGAATGAGCTGGCTGGGCGCTGTATGAACATAGACTGGGTCCATGCGCCTTTCCGCGGTATCGTCATATATTCCGATCAGGATAAAGACCTGTATGATCATTCCATGGGTGTATGCCGCAAAGCCATCCGCATTGCTGCCAGTCTTGGCGCCCAGTCGGTCATTGTTCACCCTTTCCCTTCCCATTGTTCACCCGATATGGACTTTGCATCGTACCTGCCCGTGCTGCGTGAGAGCTACGGTCAATTAATTGATTTCGCGGCGGAGGTTGGGACTAAAGTGGCCATAGAGAATCTCATGGAGAAACCTGTCATCCCCGTAACCCGCGCGCTTCTGGATGAGCTTGCAGGGCTGTATTTATGTCTGGACACCGGACATGCGAATATATCCGGTTTTTGGGACGCAGGGCCCGGGTCATATGGAAAGAAACTCGTGGCGCTGCATTGCAATGACAACGGCGGTAATGCTGATGATCACCTGTGGCCCGGCCGTGGTACCCTGGATACGATGCGCATCCTGAAAGCTGTTTTTGAAAGCGGATACCGCGGTATCTGGGGACTGGAATGCAGGGTGGCAAGCGATGGAACCGATGATGCCATTGTACATCATTCTGCCCTGTTGGATGAGTTTTCCAGCATGGTATTTGCTGCAAAGCGTGCTGCCGGCTCGTATATCTGTGCCCAATAAAAAGGGGCTGTCTGAAAACTAAACTCAGACAGCCTTTTTTATTTTTCACCTGGAATCCTATTGGCTCCAGGTGGCATATAG
>JAFGQL010000178.1 GCA_016935695.1 Spirochaetales bacterium | reverse complement strand
ATCGCCATGAGGCTTGCATCAGACCCGCAGAACTCGGTAATCCTCATTGGAAAAAACCGCGAAAAATGTGAGGAAGCTGTTATCAACATAAGGGCAAAGACCCGGAACCCCCGGGTGGAATACGACCTGTGCGACCTTTCACGGAAAGTGAGCATAGACGCGTTGTTCGCTTCTACCGTGTCCGCATGGTCTGACAAGCCCTCGCTGGATGTACTCATTAATAATGCCGCCGCAGCCCCCCGCCAGCGAAAAGAAACCCCCGAGGGTCTTGAACTGCAGTGGGCAACCAATGTTCTGGGATACTTCTGGATGATGGAAACGTTCCTGCCACTGATGAAACCGGGGGGCCGCATAGTGAATGTGGCAAGCTACTGGGCCGGCGGTCTTGATCTTACAGACCCCATGTATACAAGACGCCCCTATACGAATACAGAGGCCTACCGCGCCTGCAAACAGGCAGACAGAATGCTTACAAGAGCTTTCGCGGCACGTATGCAGGGAATCACCGTGAATGCCTGTCATCCCGGCGATGTCAACTCGGCACTCAGCAACAACCTGGGTTTCGGCGGGAGCGACAGTGCCGAGGCGGGAGCGGACACTCCCCTGTGGCTTGCCCTGTCTCCGGAAACCGAGGGCGTCAGCGGCAGGTATTTCGAACACCGTAAAGCTGTCCGCTGCCACTTCATGGACATGAAAAAAGATGTCGACACCCTGTACAGCATGTGCCGTGAGTATACAGACTGAAAAATGACCATCAGTCTCCGCGTAACCGCACACCATACAGTAAAAAGAGCAAAGGATGCAGAATGGACAGACCGGCAGTCACCAAGGCTTCGCAACTAGACGGAAAGGTCCTCCGGCTTAAGCTGATCAGCTGTGAGGTGCTGGTGTACGCTGCCCACACGGCCATTATTGCATCCGATGATTACATAAGCCCCGTGTTCATGCCCAAGGATGCCCACAACCGGCCCGATGAATTGCGGACAACTCTCCAAACCCTCATAGACAAGGCGTCAGATGAACGTACATTTGACGCCATACTGTTAGGCTACGGTCTGTGCGGCAACAGCATTGCCGGCCTCACTGCCCGTTCCGTTCCCCTCATCGTACCCCGGGCCCACGATTGCTGTACCCTGTTTCTCGGCTCGCAAACGCGGTATAAGAAATATTTTAGCGATTGTCCGTCCCGTCCCTGGAGCTCGCCGGGATATATAGGAAGCGCCGGCAAGGAGTTCCATGAAGGGGTGGAAGCCCATGTCCTTGGCGGAGGCCGCACTATAGAAGACATTGCCGCCCTGTACGGGAACGAGAATGCGAAATATGTCGAGGAGATGCTGAAAGCCCCTGATACCGGAAACCCGGTGTTCATCAACGATCCCGACATGGATAACTCCGAATTCAAAAAGCGCGCACAGACGTATGCACAAAATGAAAAGGGAGCTGACCTCGATTTCCTCACCGGGGACAACCGGCTGATCCACGGTCTTATCCGGGGTGCATGGAAGAAAAACAGGAAGGAATACCTGTTCATTCCGCCGGGTTCACGGATCGCGGGGGTATATGACCATGAAGAAATTATCCGCGCAGAACTGCCCCGGGGCTCATGAAACGAGATGTATGCCAGGGGAGAGGGAACCTTAAATGAACCTGCCGGCGAACTTCCGGGCGTTTTCCTCGGAAAAGGCCGACTCGTCTTTTTCCTGTTTCATCATTTTTACAATGATTAATTTATGCAGTCCCTTGAGCTTCGACAGCAGTATTTCCCCGCCAAGGACTTCTGTATTCCTGGCGGTTTTCAGAAACCATTCCGGGTATGCACGGACAAGCTGGCCCTTGGAATCCTCGCCCTGGGCCATGCAGCAGATATAGGCACCTGTTTCCTTTGCAGCCAGCTGTTTCCGGTTTTTTTCCAGGAATTTCTTTACCTTGCCCGAACCTTGTCCCGCGAAAACCGGGGATCCGACAATAATCCGGTCGTAGCCGCCAAGCCCTGCTGTGCCCGCCTTCGCTACCTCAAGTGAATCACCGCCGAGGGCATCGGCGATGATCCTCGCGTATTTTTCAGTGGTACCGTATTTCGATGCATATACCACCAGCGTCCGTCCAGCCATTATCTACCTCCTCTGCGATTCATACTGAATACACTGTCAGTATAAACTTTATTCAGAAGACAGGCTGTCATTTTTTACCCATTGTGCGGTTGCGGATATACAGTCCTATGTCGGTGCCAACCATGAGGGCGTTCAGACAATACAGGTACACTACTCCGTCAAAGGCAAAAAACAGCTTATGCATGATTCCCGACAGGTACCCTGCAAACACCACGCATAAAAACAGTATGCTCTTGCCGGCAGTCTGCCGGGACTTCCAGGACTTGTAAATGGAAAAGGGCCAGGCCGCGCCGAAACACAACAGCATACCGATCTCGAAAACACTCATACGACGTGTATCTCCTTATATCTTTCATTGTACAAGCGGAAAGGAAACAGGTCAAAACACCACAGTTATTGCGAACTGCTGCAAAATGTGCCATTCTTTTGATATAGTACGGTCCCGGAATGAAAACGATACTTAAAAGACATTTCTTCACCGCCCTCATATTGGCTTTATCCTGCAGTTTGAGCGCGTTTGCGGATAAGAACGAACAGGTTATACCTGGTTTTCATCTTTACCCGTTTCGGCTTCAATACAGACAGGAACATCAGTTGAATGATCCTGTCACAAACGCGGTAACCGCGAATTATCCATCCCTGAGCCGAATCCGCTACACAGTGCCGGACCTTGCTCCCCGGGAAATCTGCAGCCACCCGCCAAGAAACAGAACATTGATGATCGCAGTTTCTGCCTCGGGGTTATTATTCGGTACAGGATACGCCATGTTCTGCGGTTATACCGCCTGGGAAGGGATAGGACATCCTGCCACCGCTTATGAAACCCAAAAAAGCTTCATAGGAGTTTCACAGGGAATGATAATTGCCGGCATAAGCAGTCTTTTCCTCAAATTTTTCCTTGACCAGATTAATGAATGCCAAAACGATAGCATTACTTCTCCAGAATGAATTCAACCCGCCTGTTTTTCCACCGTTGCATCTTATCCTGAAAGGGCACGAGAGGTAGAGCGGCACCGTATCCTGAAACACGCAATATTTCCGGGCGTACACCTGCTTGTATGAGCATATCCCGGACCATTTCGGCTCGAGAATACGAAAGGGGGATAAGAACTTTCTCCTGTTCTGCCTGCATTTTATCTATATCATCAAAGTAATCCGAATTTGCATGTCCTGCTATCGTAATACGATACTCGGGAAACTTAAGAAAAATGGCCGCAAGACGGCTGATGATTTCTTTGTTACGGGCAATGGCTGTCTTATCAGTAAGTTGAGTAAAATCTGCCGAATTCGGCGGAAACTGAATGCTCGGTATCCTTATTTTATACGTATCGCCATCCTTCACAACCAGAACGTCAACACGGAAGGTTTTACGCGAAACACTGGTACGGCCAAGAATATCAACAGTTTCCAATTCTATCGTATAGTCACTTGCAGAGGAAACACTTTCTGGCGGCCCATCTGCCGTATCTGACAACCCCTTCCACACGATGGTACCGGCCATCTCCTGCAGTTGACCCCAGGTACGAAAGGGATGTCCATTCTGATCAAGAACACGAAGAACGGCAGAAACTACATTTTCCCGATGGGGTATCCTGTATGAAATAAAAAGCTCGTCATTCTCACCGTCACCATCAGGAGAAAACATACTATCCGGCTCAATTTTCAACCTGCCTTTTGGTCTTAGAACTGGAAGCCGTGCAACTCCTGCTGAAGAGAGGCCGATTCCCACTCCCCCCCGAAACCCGGCCCCTGGCTCTTCCCGCCTCTGAAATGCATATCCTGCCATTGCAAAAACATGAACATAACTACTTCCGTGAATACGAACGCCTGCCTGAACCTCGGTATAGACAACACCAACAGGAGACGGAGGGCCGCTGCCGGTGACAGGCGTAATAATTCCCAGCCCGACAAACGGCATAAACACAAATGTATCTGCCACAACCGGAAACCCCCAACCTCCGGAAACAACAGGCATGGGAAGAGCCGTTGCCCCATCATGTGTGATATACCCATACCCGCCGCTCAGCCGGTACAACCCGGGAATATGAGGAAATGAAACATTCAAGGCCAGATTTGTTTCGGCACCAGAAAAACCATCCCCCCAAAAATACGAGGAATACAAAGAAGTACCTGCAACTATCAGTTTTCCGGGATACGGAACTTCCTGGGCAGCGGCAGACATCCCGCATAAAAACAAGCACACAGCTGCGGCAGTGATTATTTTTTGTATAAAAAAAGTCCTGTTCAGAAACCCGCCTCCATGACAATTCCGGCAGAAACAGTACCATCGATACCGTAACCAATCGGCACACGAATTTCGAGTGAACCTACCGATATCATCAGTGAAACAGTACCTTTTGGCGCGACAAATCCATATCTGCTTTTTACGTAGTCATAATCAACACTGATGCTGCCAGGCGTGGAAATCACTGCGCCAAGATAGCCCCCGACAGCTACATCATAGGCACCGCCGCTTATCTCAAAACCGGAGACCCCTCCATACCATGCTGAGGAGACACCAACAGCTATACCAAGAGTTTCCCAAAAACAGAATTCTGTTCCTAAACCCAATGGTACTACAATATTCCAGCCAGAAAACCCAAGCTCGAACAAAGGCTCTGCCGTCACTGAAATGGTTTCTCCAGGATATGGCCCGGATCCGTCAGGATCAAGTTCAAACTCTTGCTCAAAGGTTCCCGGTTCTATCTGGCTGCCAAGACGCGTCTTTTGGTAGCCTAGTCCGGTGTAAAGGGAAAGGATAGTCCACCTGCCCCATGCTCCTGTACGAATAACAGGAAAGGGACGGTACATAAACTCTGCCGCTGCAGCAAATCCGCGGTAAAAATGCCTTTCATAATCTATAGCAAATACAGAGACCATCGCTCCGCCATACAGTCCGGTAATAAAGCGGCCTAATGGAAGAATGCAATGCGCATATACAGGAAACAGACCTACACCAGCGCTGATATCATCTTCATATTCAAATTCATCGAACAGTATGGTAAGTTCATCATAATCAAAGCTGGGGAGAAGGCCTGCCGCGTGTGTGCCAATCCCGACCTGAATCGTGTCGTCCGGGAACCCGCTCCAGGGAAATGCTGCCGCCTGAACCATGGTCATTGTACCAAACAGAAGCGGTTTATCTCCCAATCCGTCAAGATACCGCTCGACTTCTGTACCGGCAGAGATCATTGCATTTTCCAACAGCGTCCGAAGCTGTATATTTGCGCCATCGATAACAGGTACCGTTACAGAAACCTCTGCAACAACAATGGAAACAAAATAAAGCAACAGAACAGTCTTTAGTAAGAATCTCATACTCACCCAAAGAAATAATGGATACTTTACGGTCTTGACTATATATTAATGAATACCCTATTTCTACAGTATTAAGTGTCATATAATATATGTGGTAGAGTACTACACACAGTAAAGCATGCGGTTCAAGGCAGGTTGATATGGTATGGTTGCAAAAATCTATGTTTATTACGTTCTTATTCATGTCCAACATGCTGTTTTTCGCAGCGTGCAGCCTGACCCTCCCCGATATTCAGGAAGGATCCCAAACAGAACCTGAAATCGATCTGGTGTGGGACAATCAGAATAGCGCCCGGTTGAATGCCTATGAAAACGACATCCTTATATGGTACGAAGTATATGAAGGCGGGGCGGGGATACATAAAAACGAACCGCTCACCCAAGTCCAGCGTTTTCTTCCTGACAACAGACAATTATGGACAAAACGGTACAGCTATACAGCTGAAGAATCACTTGCACTTTTTGCATACTACTCCGGTACTGACACAAAGGCGACCTGGTTCATTCAGTACATATATGATACCTCCGGCCGGAATATCCGGGAAATAACCTGGGACAACACAGGTACCTCTCCGGTTGTGGAAACACAGTATGCGTATGGATATACATCAGCAGATACATTTGCATATGTATACCGTTTTCTCGGCTCAACTACACTGGAATCTGCCTGGACATATACATATAACGCCGGACTTTTAACTCAACAGAACAAATACGAGGGAGACCAAAGCCTGAACGGGACACGTACCGGGTACATAACGTACGAATATGACGAGACAGAGAGGCCGACTGTTTTCACCGGCTATGGAACTATTGACTTCCAGGGCTTTGCGCCAGAATCGGGGGAGACATCTCAGGATATCAATTTTAGCTATGGAACCATAACTGCCGGGTCCAAGGCCATTATGTCCATGCCGACACCGCCTGCACCTCCTGCGGTTCCCAATCCTGCCTTTACCGAAACATCTCTTGATCTGTATTGGAAAGCTACGTGGATCTGGGATGATATGTTCGGCGGTGAAGAGGGTAATTTTACCGGCGTACATCAAAACGCAGCAGCATATCCTGTTCTTTTGCACCGTTATTATAAAGAGGGATCTGCCGAGAAAACTATTGAACTTGCTCTTCATTACAATTCAGGGAATTTGATAACAGGAAAAACCATTTCCTTAAATGGCACACAAGCCCTGGCAATAGAATACGGCTACGCTGATGAATACCTCAGCTCAATCACATGCACAGGTCCGGTGATGCCGCTGCCCATGGAACTGGCTATAGACTATGATGAGCACAATCTACCGTCAGGCATGGTACTGACTACAAACGGAGAAGTTTTACGCTCCTTTGCCTACGGATACAAGAACAGCATAGAACCCGGAAATATCACACGCGAAAACTTCATTCATTCTGTTCTTGACATTACCGAAAGCAACGGTGACGGAGAAGTGATTGCACGCTATACCTTCAGTTATGATGATATAGAAGAAACCCTTGAAATAGCAGTTACCAGCAACGACAGAACCATTACAGGATGTTACCGGATATATTATAACAGCGAAGGATTAAGCGCTGGAATTGTCTGCTACTCAAGTTCTGATAACGGCGTAACCTATGATGCAGAATGGAGCTACCGTTACAGCTACAATGATGCACATAGAAGAATCTCGGAATTCAAGGAAGATCTCGACGGTCTGTTCGAAAATATCAACAGCCAGGATATTGACAGCCTGTCCATAGACGATATGGAAGGTGTCCCTTTCATTAACGAAGCATACGGCATCGATGTCGAGACACTATTCGAGGATATCCGGAACTACCTGCCCTTTTATTGAGAAGACATTTTTCTGCCTTTTTCAAAGCCACCCATTACATTACCGCCGCTGCCCGCATCAGGCAGCGGATTAATTTCTGTTTCATTACCGGATATCCTATGGTAATATGCCTGTATGGAAAAACTCCAATCAGAAAAGAACAGTATGCAAATTGTCAACCGGGCACTGTTCCGGTTCCTGATCTACGGCGCAATCGGCACCATCGGCGAGGTGGGTTTTTACACTGTGTTGAAGATTGGACGCACCCTGCCCCCTTTCCTTTCCTGGATATTCTCCTACCACTGGCTGGTGGATCCCCGTCTGGGCCTCAACCAGATGTGGGAGGTGCCCATCCGTACCCTGTACGGCCAGGCAAGCCTGTGGATGTATTTAGTCTACGGAGCAGTGTGTCTCTTCGGCCTTGAGCGCTCGTACCGGCACATCCGTCACTGGCCGGTTCTTGTCCGGGCCCTGCTGTACGGGCTGGTGATTCTGGTCATGGAATGCGCCCTCGGATGGGTTCTGCGCGCCCTGGTGGGCTACGACATCTGGTATTACGATGACGGCCCCCTGACCATTTTCCGGTATACCAGTTTTGCCGTGCTGCCCATGTGGTGTATAGTCGGTCTTTTTTCGGAAAACTTTTTCCATATCATCGATAAACTGACCCGGGTCAAAAACGAACTGGCCCTGCGGGACGTTTCCTGACCCTTTGTACCAGCCCCCGGTATAAGGTCACGCTTCATTTTTTCCCGGCTATGGGTTATGCTGGCGGAAACCAGACACGCACCACCGGGAGGAAAAACACATGACTGAACGCATAGAGCGGGACACGATGGGAGAAATAACCGTAGACGCGTCCCGGTATTGGGGATGCCAGACTCAGAGATCGCTGGAGAATTTCCACATCGGCGGCGATACCTTTCCGCCGGACTTCATCCGTGCCTTCGGCATGCTCAAGAAAGCCTGCGCCCTGGCAAACCGCACCCTGGGAATCCTGGATGAAAAAAAGACAGGCCTCATCCTTCAAGCCTGTGACGAGATTATCAGCGGCCGGCTTTCCGACCACTTCCCCCTGGTAGTCTGGCAGACTGGCAGCGGAACCCAGACGAACATGAACCTCAACGAGGTGATTTCCAACCGCGCCATTGAAATTTCAGGCGGTGTCATGGGTTCAAAAACCCCGGTCCACCCCAACGACGACGTAAACAAGTCCCAGTCCTCTAACGACACCTTTCCGGCGGCCATGCACATTGCTTCCGCCCTCGCGGTAAGGGAGAAACTGCTTCCCTCTGCCCAGGGGCTGATAGATGAACTTTCACGCAAGGAACAAGAATACAAGGACATCATAAAAACCGGCAGGACCCACCTGCAGGACGCGGTTCCCATAACCCTGGGACAGGAGTTCTCGGGTTACCGCGCCCAGGTGGAGGAATGCGTAAAAAGAACGGTGAACGTACTGGAAGAGCTCCTTGCCCTGCCAATAGGCGGTACCGCGGTGGGAACAGGACTGAACGCCCCCGAAGGCTTTGACGGGCTGGTCTGCGACGAACTTTTCTCCATGACCCGCCTGGCATTCAAGCCGGCAGCGAATAAGTTTGCATCCCTTGCGGCCCATGACGCGATGGCAGCTTTCCACGGCGTCCTTGCCACCTACGCCACGGCCTTGATGAAGCTGGCCAATGATATCCGCTGGCTCGGATCAGGTCCGCGGTGCGGCATCGGCGAACTGTTGCTGCCGGAAAATGAACCCGGCTCATCCATCATGCCGGGAAAAGTGAACCCTACCCAGAGCGAGGCCCTCACCATGGTGTGCGCCCAGGTCATGGGGAACAACGCCGCGGTTGTCTTTGCCTGTTCCCAGGGAAATTTTGAACTGAATGTGTTCAAGCCGGTGATCATCCACAATGTACTGTGGTCCATGAGGCTGCTGACGGATGGGATGGACAGTTTCCGGAAACACTGCCTGGCAGGACTTGAGCCAAACCGGGAACAGATAGACGCCTATATGTCCCGCACCCTGATGGTCGTTACGGCGCTGAACCCTCATATCGGCTATGAGAATTCAGCAAAGATTGCCAAACGGGCCCATGAAAATAACATCACCCTGCGCCAGGCGGCCCTGGACCTGGAATTGCTTACCCCCGAGGAATTTGACCGTTACCTGGACCCTCGCAAAATGGTATAGACGGAAAAAGGAATAGACGGTTAGCAGTACTAAAAGGCGAATCGTTCCGAGTGAATGCGGGAACCCTTGACACCCTGGGCCCGCAGTATTTTTGCCATATCTCTCATCATTGTTCCGGGACCGCACACAAAAACATGCCGCTCGGCAAGGGGCGCTCCATAGGAGGCAAGAAGCCCGGCATCTATGCGGCCCAGAACGCCTGTACCGGGGAAATCAAGGGGTATACCTTTCCCGCCAGCCCGGGAAAAGGCATGAACCACCGTAAAACCCTTATCACGGGAAAGGTCTTCAAGCTCGGCGGCGAACACCGCGTCGGAGGGGGTTTTGTTTCCCCACAAAAGGACAAGGTCGGCAGGGAGAGCCTCCCGGGGGGTTCCTCTGAGCCAGGCAAGGAAGGGGGTGATGCCGATTCCCCCGGCAATGCACAGTACCCTGTCGGCGGGGCCGATGCCATTGGCGGGAAGGGTAAAGACACCGTAAGGACCGTCAATGTGGACCTTCTCACCGGGCATAAGGGAAGCCGCACCCCGGGTAAAATCACCGCACTCCTTTACCGCGAATGACAGCCGGGGGCTGCCCGGAACCGAGGTCGCCGTAAAGGGATGGGGCATAAGCGCATGAAGGCCTTTTCCCGCCCCCACAAACATGAACTGCCCGGGGGTGAACTGCAGATCACCCGCACCCAGATGCAGGCGTGTTATGCCCGAACTGTCGGTCTCAACAGCCTCGACGGTATGACGGCTTAAAAACAGCCGCAGCTTGCCCGCGGCTGTTTTCAGCAACGACAGGCCTGCAATAAAGGCGAAAGCGTACCAGATGGTCAGAAAATCCGGGTTGGATTTCAGAGTGGTACCAAGGCTGATACTGTGAAACAGTCCTATGACATACACAGGAACAGTGATGAAATGGACTATCCGGAACGCCTCATAGGAAAGCCTCAAGCCCTTGTAAGCCATGGCAGTAATAGACGCCGCCGTCAGCAGGAACAGGGCAATAACGCCCAGCCCCTCCACCCCATCCGGGGTAAGGCCGGCGCTCATGTTCTGCGCCATGTGAAACCCGCCGTGAAACAGTATCATCACAAAAGCGAGGACTCCCATCAGACGGTGAAGGGTAAGCAGGACATCAAGACCTGCCATGTCCTCGAACAGCCGCCATCTGGCGGCGGATACCAGCTGAAAACCCATGGCAGTGAACCCAAGGAGTGCCGCAAGACCGGAGAGGGCGTTGGCATTAACACGTGAAGGGTCGAAATTGAGGGACAAACCCCAGTAGTAGAACGACACAAGAAAGCCCGCACTGTACAACGCGATCATCGGCCATGCTTTTTTCATCTGCTACTCCTTGAGGGCATTCAACACGTAGGGCAAAACTCCGCCCTGACGCAGATAGTCGGCCTCGGTTTCCGAGAAAATCTTCAGCTCGCCAGTAAAAACAAAGCTGCTGCCGTCGGGGCGTACAGCCCTGAACCGCAGTTCGGCGCCGGGCACCAGACCCTGCGCATACTCAAGATCAATAACTTCGTCCCCCCGGATTCCCAACGACTCGGCATTGTTCCCGCCGGTGAATGTTACAGGTAAAATTCCCATCCCCGCCAGGTTGCTCCGGTGGATACGCTCAAAGCTCTCTGCAATGACCGCCCGGACACCCAGCATGCGGGTACCCTTGGCCGCCCAGTCACGGGAAGATCCGGTGCCGTATTCCTTGCCCGCCAGAATCACCAGAGGGGTTCCCTCCGCCATGTAGGCAACGGCAGCGTCGTAGATGAAGGACACGGAACCCTCGGGATACTTCACAGTGTAGCCTCCGATCTGTCCGCCGGCAAGGAGATTTTTCAGCCTTATGTTGCCGAAGGTACCCCTCATCATGACCTCGTGATTGCCCCGGCGGGAACCGTAGGAATTGAAATCCCTGGGTTCAACCCCGAGGGACTTCAGGTAAAGACCCGCAGGATAATCGCCGGGAATCGTCCCCGCCGGACTGATATGGTCGGTGGTGATGGAATCCCCGAAAAGCCCCAGAATGCGGGCATTATGAAGGGAAAGGCAGGAGGTCTGCCCGTCGATGTCCTTGCCTGGCGTGAAGAAATCCGGTTTGCGTATATAGGTGGATTGACTGTCCCAGGCGTATTTCCCGCCCCTGGGCACCTCCAGGGCGTTCCACAGCTCATCCCCTTCCGTCACCCGGCGGTACCGT
>JAFGQL010000041.1 GCA_016935695.1 Spirochaetales bacterium | reverse complement strand
TCCGCAGCACTGCTTTGGATTGCCGTTTGGGGAACAATGTTGACAGTCAGAAATATTCTCCGCATCATTGGCCGATGAAACATATCGGTTTCTGGTTCCTGTTTTTGTCGTTCATTTCGGTATTTTCCTGTACAACAAAACAGGATGTTTTCCAGGTGCCTGAAAATGCCTCATTTCTGGTTCCCCTGGGCAGCACCGCGTTCCCGGTTTTTTCCACTGTCCTATCAATAGACGGCCGGCCCTGCGACTGGGGAGTGAAGACCGACGGATTCGGTAATTCCTGGGCAGCGATTGCTGTTCCCGAATTCACCGGTTCCCGTGAACTGGTCATGCGGTATACCATAACCCGAAAGGACGCCGTATCCTACCCGGCCGCCGCCAAAAGGGGTACGGACTGGTTACAGCCGAACAGGTACATTGACTGGCGGAATGCAGCGATACTTTCCGCCGTAAAGGAACTTCACCTGGAAGGGTTGGAAGGTTCGGAAGCTGCTTTAAGGATCGGCCGTTATGTACAAAGTCATCTTGCATTTTTAACGGGAAATAGCACTCATCCAGCTTCGATTCCCGCCTCGGAAACCCTTGCGTCCGGCAAAGGGGTGTGCATCAATTTTTCCCGATTGTTCATTTCCCTTTGCAGGGCTTCCGGTATTCCAGCGCGATCGGTCAGCGGCATTGTCCGGAACCATGACAATACAACGGAGTATGATTTTCATCATGAATGGATGGAGTATCTTGATGAACAGGGGTACTGGCATCCGATCGATCTGACATACTCAAAAGGCAATGTCCTCAATGATCCCCGTTATGCAGGCTTCGTGTATGGCGCGGAAGACCATTCGTGGTTTGCCGCCCAGGACAATAAAACCTTAAAAAGCGGTCTGCCGATACAGCTGGAGAACGGAGACATAGTGCTCTTCCACTACCACCCGTTATTTCCGGGTGCCCGCTTTGGTTTTAGACTGATTGAAAGCCAGGACATGAAATATTATATAATCGAGAAAACCATGGTGATTTCTGTTAAAGATGAATGCGCCCGCATTCGTTCATTTCGGTAAAAAAACATATTTAACGATAACAGACTACAGGAGACGGCCTTTACCGAAATACAATCATATTTCATTGGTGTAGAATTATCCTAATCCTTGAATTTATGGTTCCTATCATTGATACCGTAATATGGCAGACAGAATACCTCCGGGAACATAGTTTTATGAGGTTCTTTGCTTTGTAATATTTCTGTAACCATAGTCTCCACATGAAACCTGATGCTTTCTGTTTGCACCAACATAGCAACATTTTTAGATTGCTAATTACGACGGCCCGCTCTCCAGATGCGCCTTGATAAGCGGTAAAAACAAGGGGCCGTACACCTCCAGCTTCTTTTCCCCCACCCCGGAGACACCCAGGAATTCTTCGGCATTTTCAGGTTTTAGCAGAGACATGTCCTTGAGGGTCTTGTCGGAGAAAATGATATAGGGAGGTACCCTGTTCTCATGTGCGATCTGTGTCCTCTTCTCCTTCAACAGCTTAAAGAGGATCTTGTCAGAACAGCCGCCCTTGTCCACTGTATCTTTCACGGAAGGACTGTCCGGCTCTTTGACGCTTGCTGTTTCACTGATGAAGAAGTCCATCTTCCCGTAGAGAATATCCCTGCCGTGTTCGGTCATGCACAGAACATTGTATCTGTCGCTGTCCTGATAAACCGCCTGCTGGCCGATCAGCTCATTGATGATTCCCCGCCACCACTTTTTGCTCTTGTCGTTGCCGATCCCGAAGGTCTTCAGCTCGTGGTGATTTCGGGACCGTATTTTCTCCGTATCAGCGCCCCAGACGATATCTATGATGTGGTTTATTCCGAAGCCTTCGCTGGTTCTGGCGATGGCAGAGAGAACTTTCCGGGCATCCACCGTAGCCTCAACTTTTTCTGTGGTATCATTGCACACGTCACAGTTGCCGCAGTGCCCGTCATGGGTCTGCCCAAAGTACTCGAGGATGTACTTCCTGCGGCATACATTGACCGTTGAAAAACGTACAAGACTGTGCAGATTGTTTTTGCATTTTGCCTGTTCCCTCGGGTCCTCTATCTGATCGATGAAATACTGTTGCCTGGCAATATCTCCCGGGCCGAAAAACATGACACACACAGAGTCCAGACCGTCTCGGCCTGCCCTGCCGGTTTCCTGATAATACCCTTCCATACTCTTGGGCAGGTCTCCATGAACGACATAACGTATGTTGTTCTTGTGTATGCCCATGCCGAATGCGGTAGTCGCGACGATGACATCCGCCTCATCATTGTTAAACAGTTCCTGGTTTTTGCTTCTTTCCCCTTTTGTTAGGCCGGCGTGATAATGAAGGGCTTTAATTCCCCTGGTTTGTAAATGGGCGGCGGTTTTTTCGACATCTTTTCGGCTGATCCGGTACACGATCCCCGATTCCCCGGGATGGTTTTTAATGAAGGCAGAAATCTGGGACAATACAGCGGTTTTGGGCCGGACCTGGTATTGCAGTTCTTTACGATCAAAGGATGCCCGCACAGTAAACGGCTTTCTGAGGTTCAGGATGCGGATAATATCATCCTGTACTTTTTGCGTGGCTGTTGCGGTAAAAGCCGCCATGGGAACATCGGGGAACTGGTCTCTGATGTTGGAAAGAAAAAGATAGTCGGGGCGAAAATCATGGCCCCATTCAGACAGACAGTGGGCTTCATCTATTGCAAAAAACGCCACATTGAAGCGCTTGAGTTTTTCAATATATCCCTGGAGGGCAAGCCGCTCCGGTGAAAGGTACAACAGTTTAATATGGTTTTCATGAAGGAGTGCGTAGACTCCGCTTATCTCTTCTTTAGTCAGTGTACTGTTAAGAAAAGCCGCCGGGATGCCTTTGGCAATTGCGTCATCCACCTGATCCTTCATTAACGCGATCAGGGGGCTGATAATCACCGTAAGACCATCAAACAGCAAACCGGGAATTTGATAACACAAGCTTTTTCCTCCGCCGGTGGGCATGGCGGCGAAAACATCCTTTCCAGACATAATAGCGGTGATGACGTCTTCCTGGTTATCCCGGAATGAGGTGTATCCGAAAACGGACTTAAGAATATTTCCAGCGTCATGCTTTACGTGACCAGGTACAGACAAGGGCTGCAAGCCTCCAGAAGAAAAAAATTGACAGAAAAAAAGACTTGATGGCAGAATAGGTTATCAGCACTATCAATTGACATTCATCATACGTTAAATACCAACGGGTTTGAAGGTATGATTTTACCTGTCACCGGTTTTTTCCCAGTTTATCAGTTGGTGTTTCTTCCCGGCTCAGTGTAGCCCCTGGAAGAAAAACCCGCGGCACAGC
>JAFGQL010000040.1 GCA_016935695.1 Spirochaetales bacterium | reverse complement strand
CCCCGCCATTTTTGACATCCAGTACTGTTTCCCCGATACTTATCCCTAAGAAGGATGTATCACGGATGCGCCGATGACAGGGTCTCGAACACGGATTGCCGTACTCATGGATGTTGTTTTTTCTGAATTCCAGGAAAAAGTAAAGACCGGCGTGCTCAAATTCGTCCGGGAAGCCGGCATTGACGCGTATTTCCTGGGACTGGGCAACATGGACCCCGCATTCCCGGAAAACCGCCTCAAAACCGCGCTTCTGGATATGGTCAGTCCGGGGGAATTCGACGGCGTCATCATCGTATCCACATCCCTGATGAACGCAGGAACCCTGGATTCATTCAAGGAGAGTCTGGGCAGGCTGAAGGCCCTTCCCATGGTGTCCATTGGGCCTTCGGTACTGGGAGAAGAGCGTCTGGGCTTCGACAACCGTTATGGAATCAGCCGGATCATGACACATCTGATCGGTGACCACGGCTACCGTTCTTTTGCCTATGTATCCGGACCGTTTACCAATGTCGAGGCAATCGAACGGCTGGAAGCATTCAAGGAATCCCTGGCCGCCGCGGAAATTCCATTTTCTTCCGACATGGTGTATGAGGGGAATTTCGCAACCTCCGGCGGACTCGAAAGCGTGGAGACCTTTCTTGACGAACGGCATCTTGAGCCCCGCGCCATCGTGTGCGCAAACGATCAGATGGCGATCGGCGTATGGAAGGGCCTGGCTGAACGGGGCATCCCGGTTCCCGGCCGGATTGCGGTATGCGGCTATGACGGAGAGGACCTTTCCCACGCGATCACCCACCGTATCACAACCCTGCGCCAGTCCTTTGAACAACTGGGATATATCGCGGCCGGGAGGGTTTACGAGAAAATCCAGGGAGAGGAAAGCCCTCCGCTGGGGCTCTTGAAAGGAGAACTCCGTCTACGGAGTTCCTGCGGCTGTTATTCCCTTGAACAGCGGTCGGCGGAAAATGAACATTCGGACATAGAACACGGACAATATTCCGTCTATCATACAATCGTATCCCATATCCGGGAGGGGTGCCCCCATGAACGCACTGATGCGGTTTATTCCCGCTGGACCCTCATCATCAGCGAGGCCCTGGAAAATAAGGAATCCATCCTTGAACTTGAACACATGCTCAATACCTGCGAACAGACGGCTGCCGCAAGCCCCGATCCCGGCGCCGCCAGATATTTTCTTTTATCCCTGTACGCTGTGCTTCAGGAAGAGTGCGGCCACCGGCTGTTTCTTCTGAATTCGGTTTTCAGAAGCATATCCGCAAAACTACAGCAGGCCATAGACCGACTGCAGAAAAGCCTTCTGGACACCCTTGATTTCAGCATTCACAGAGAGGAGTTCCGGCACATCGCAAAACTCTGCGGAGCACGGCATCTGCATATACTGGAGTTCAGAAATTTCGAACTGACAGACAGGGGAGCGGTTGTCCGCTATTCGACACGGGAAAGTGCCCCCGGCTCATCCTGGCAGCCTGGACCGGGGGCCTGGTTTCCAGACGAGACAGGCTCCATGGCGGTCAACATCATCGCCTTTGACAATCTCCGCTACGGCTATTTTCTTCTTGATGCCGACATCGCCTACTTCGGAATATATGAATACCTGAGGACCCGGTTTTCGATCATCAGCCGGGACCTTCAGCGCCATATAGACATGCAGAAACTGAATAAGAAATTGAGCCTGGAAGTGGTTGAGCGGCAGAAGGCCGAGCTTGAACTGAAAGAAGCCCTCATCATGGTCAAACAGCTGGCAATAGAAGACGAACTGACCGGGCTGAACAACCGCCGGGGCTTTCTGACCCTGGCCGAGCAGCAGATGAAATACTATCACCGGGCTGGGATACCTTTCTCTATCCTCTATGCCGACCTGGACAACCTGAAAACCATAAACGATACCTGGGGACACGAAGAAGGCGACACAGCTATCCGCGCGGCAGCCGAGGTTCTGGGCTCATGCCTGCGCGATTCCGACATCATCGGAAGGCTTGGGGGCGACGAGTTCGCCGCCCTCCTCCAGGGGAACGAACACGGCGATATTGAAAAAATCGAAGACCGCATAGCACGGGCCTGCGGGGCTAAAAACAGCCTTCTGAACAAACCCTGGGCCCTCTCCATGACCCTCGGCCATCAGAATGCCGATCCTAAGGGAAAGGAAAGCCTTCAGGAGCTTCTGAAAAAAGCGGACAGCTCCCTTTACCGGAAAAAACAGCAGAAAAAAGCAGGAACAGGACGCGGTAACAACTAATCCTTTCCTTTGCGGTCCCTGAGGTAAAACCCAAGGGCGATCATCATGATCCCGTTGCCGAACTCACCTGTCCCCATCTGCGCTACTGCAGTATCCTCCGGCACCAGCTCAACCTCTATGTCTTCATGTTCATCAAAACACTGTAAGGCGGTTTTCGTAAGCCCGGAAAAAAGGAATACGTGGGTCCTGTTGTTCATGAACGCCGGATTGGGATTCACCCTGCCTAGAAGCCGGGCTTCGGCAGCTTCATATCCCGTCTCTTCCTTGAGTTCGCGCCTGCCCGCGGCTTCCGGCTCTTCGCCCTTTTCCACCACCCCCGCGGGAAACTCAAGTGTCACTTCGCCGCTGCCGTGGCGGTACTGCCGCACCATGACAAAAGACCGGGTCCCGTCGCCGTTCTGTATCACCGGAACCACGGTAACCCATTCGGGTGCGTCCAGGAGATAGAAACTCCCCGTGGTGCCCTTGCCGCTGGCCTTCTGCACCCGGTACACGTCAAAAATGCGGCATCGGGCCTCCAGGGTCCGGGCGGTTTCCTTCCACAAAAGATGATCAAAGGGACTGCTTTCTCTGTCCATAGTGCTCCTTGCCGCCGTTATATGACCACACCTCACCGGGCCAGGTCAAGGAGACCGGGTATCGAGGCAGCCAGGTTTTCCAGCCAGCGGGTGCGGTCGCCGAAGGTCGAATTATGCATATCATAATACACCTCGACGCCGCAGGGCTGTATACCGCAAAAATCGAATACCCGCTTGCACCACAGGTCTTCGAAATACTGCTGATGCTCCTGTGAGTACTTCAGGTTGGTCGTGATGATGACGCAGCCTTTTTTTCCCGACAGCCCCGGGGTATGAAGTTTTTCGTCAAACTCATCCCCTTCGAAGTCATAGGCGACCCCGGGACGGAACACCCGGTCAAGCCAGCCTTTCAGAATGGCGGGAGGCTGCCCCCACCAGTCGGGATGGATAAAAAACATGCAGTCGCAGCGGAGCACATTGTCTATGTATCCCTGTACCACGGGATCAAAACTGTAGCGGCTTTTCAATTCTTCAAGAGGCAGGACCGGGTAGAATTCTTCCTGATACAGGCTGTGACAGATGACCTCCACGGGGCCGGTGATCCACTCCCTTTCTTCAAAGCCCCTGCGGATACGCGCGGCAATGGAGGCGGAAAAACTTCCCTCGTTCGGATGGGCCTGTACAAGAAGGACCTTCATTCTACAAACATACACATAAATACGTCCCTTGGCCATCATCAATTCCCCTTCAATTATTGACTGTAAAGCTCAGAATTAGTATGTTCACACCATAAATATTACTTTTTTGCTAATGTTTAGGAGAAGGAGTACATGGGCAAGAGCCAACCGTCGCCGAACAGAAAAAAAGCCCCCACAGAAAGCCAGATACTGAATGCCCTGCTTACGGTCATAGATCCGGAAATCGGCATAAATATCGTGGACCTGGGACTGGTGTATGCCGTGGAAGTTTCAGAAGAAGGGGTAGACGTGGATTTCACCCTCACCTATCCGGGCTGCCCCCTTGGCGACGTCATACAGTCGGACATCATACGGGCGGTATCCGAGGTGTCCTCGGTGCCGGTCGGGGCCAGACTGGTCTGGAACCCGCCGTGGCATGAAGGCCGGATGAGCGAAGAGGCCCGGTTCTCACTGGGATACCCCATATGAACACATACCCTGCAGGGGACCAGTTCCCGCAGGTATAAGGAGACAAGCAATGGAATTACGGATACACGGACTGCACGCATCCATAGAAGGAAAGGAAATACTGAAAGGCATAGACCTTACCCTGCCTCAGGGAGAAATACACGCCCTCATGGGACCGAACGGATCGGGAAAGAGTACCCTGGCAAACGTGCTGATGGGACATCCATCCTATGAGGTTACCGGCGGGGAGGTGTACATGGACGACATTGATATCCTGTCCCTGGAACCGTATCAGCGCGCGCGCCTCGGCCTTTTCCTGGCATTCCAGTATCCCGTGGAAATTCCGGGACTTACAGCCGGAAAATTCCTGAAACGCGCCGCAGAACTGCGGCTTGAGGACGGCGGCAAGCTGAATGTGTCGTCGTTCATCCGGGAACTTCGCGCCCATATGGATTTCCTGGAAATGGACCACCAGTTCATCAACCGCTACTTGAACGAAGGGTTTTCCGGCGGGGAAAAGAAGCGTATGGAAATGCTCCAGATGCTGGCCCTGCAACCGGCGTTCGCGGTTTTGGATGAGACCGATTCCGGACTGGACATAGACGCACTGAAAATTGTGTCGAAGGGGGTGAACTCCCTTAAAGGCCCAGGCTTCGGCGCCCTGATCATCACCCACTACCAGAGGATACTCAATTACATACGCCCCGACCGTGTACATGTCATGGTAGGCGGCAGGATTGTACGGTCAGGCGGCCCTGAACTCGTGGAAAGACTTGAAAAAGACGGGTATGACTGGCTCAAGTCCCAGGCAGCAGCAGAACATGCAAAGGTATGAAGACATGGAAACACAAAAAACGGTACAGACAGTAGACGTAAGCGAATATCAATACGGTTTCAATTTCCCCGACGCCTCGGTATTCAAAACCCGGAAAGGACTGGACGCCGATGTGGTGCGCCAGATTTCAGGACAAAAGCAGGAACCGGAATGGATGCTCAACTACCGTCTGCGGGCTCTGGAAAGTTTCTGGAAGAAACCCATGCCCTCCTGGGGAGCGGATTTGTCAGACCTCGATTTCGACAACATGTACTATTACGCGAAACCCGCAGGCGGCGTGAGCAGATCCTGGGAAGACCTGCCCGAGGGTATCCGCAAAACCTACGACAGACTCGGTCTTCCTGAGGCTGAAAAGAAGTTCCTGGCAGGAGTAGGGGCCCAATACGATTCCGAGGTGGTGTACCATAACCTGCAGGAGAACCTGAGCAGGCAGGGGGTGATATTCTGCGATCCCGAAACAGCAGTACGGGAGCATCCCGACCTGGTTCGGAAATACTTCGGAACCGTCATTCCCTACGGCGACAACAAGTTTGCCGCCCTCAACTCAGCCGTGTGGTCCGGGGGCAGCTTCATCTACGTACCGCCGGGAGTAAAAGTGGATATTCCCCTTCAGGCCTATTTCCGCATTAATCTGGAAAACTTCGGCCAGTTCGAACGGACGCTGATCATTGCCGACGAGGGCAGCTTTGTTCATTACATTGAAGGCTGCACAGCGCCTGTCTACTCCACGGACTCCCTCCATTCCGCGGTAGTCGAAATAATTGCCCTTCCCAATTCCCGTGTGCGCTACACCACCATTCAGAACTGGTCGAGCGATATCTACAACCTGGTGACAAAGAGGGCGGTTGCCTACCGGGGCGCCACCGTTGAATGGGTAGACGGCAACATCGGCAGCAAACGCACCATGAAATACCCGAGTGTCTACCTGATGGAAGAAGGCGCCCACGGAGAGGTTCTGTCCATAGCCTTCGCCGGCGGGGGCCAGCAGCAGGACACAGGCGGAAAAATCGTCCACTCGGCCTCCAACACGTCGTCGGTCATCACCTCCAAGTCAATTTCCAAGGACGGGGGCATTTCATCCTACCGCGGGCTTTTGAAGGTGGCCCCGGGTCTGGATAATGTAAAGAGCAAGGTTGTCTGTGATGCCCTCATTCTGGATGAACATTCCCACAGCAACACCTATCCCTACATGGAAATTGAATCGGACAATGTTTCCATCGAACACGAGGCCAGGGTGTCGCGCATAAGCGAGGAACAGCTTTTTTACCTGATGAGCCGGGGGCTGGACGAGGCCGAGGCGAGCATGATGATCGTGAACGGTTTTCTCGATCCCCTGGTAAAGCAACTGCCCATGGAATACGCCGTCGAACTGAACAAACTGATCGAGCTTGAAATGGAAGGATCGGTTGGATGACAAGGAAAAGAACATGAGACATTTGGATATGGCAACAGGAGTACGGTATTCCGCACCCAGCGGTATGGAAACCCTTACGGATACACTGAAAAACCTTGAAAAAACAGCCCGGTGGCCGGGACCATCCATGGAGGAATGGCGGCGGAGCGCTTTCCCCAAGGAAGATGAGCTTCCCCGCGCAGCGGGAACGCCCCTCATCAGCTGGGAGATCGCCGAGGAAGACCAGGACGCGGTCGTCATCGGTTACGGCATTGACGATGAAGCCCTTGCCCTCTTCCGGACAGACCTTGCCGATTCCCAAACCCTCCTTGACTACCGCCACAGGCTGGACATACTCTCCCGTCCCGGCAGCACCGCGGTGAGCATACGCATCCGAAAGGGCAAGGTTCTTTCCCGCCCGGTCGTACTGAGGTATTCCTACAGGGGAAGAGATACGCGGTACAACGCCCACACCTTCATTCTGTGCGAACAGGAAGCGGATGCCCGTGTAGTGGAAATTCACGACGGCCGGGCACCGGAGATGTTCGTGACCGCCGGAACCCATGCCAGCTGCGGACCCGGATCACGTCTGAGCCATGAACTGATCCAGAACCTTGACGACAGCGCGGTGTTTGCTTATCAGTCCCTTGCACAGACCGGACGGGACGCTTCCTACCGCTCCTTTGAGGGACAGTTCGGGTCCCGTATTGCCAAATCCAGAATGACCGCCGAATGCCTGGACAAGGGTGGGGATGTACACATGAACGGTGTATATACCGCGCGGGGAAATCAGAAGAAAGACCTCAAACCCGTCCAGCGCCACTCCTCTCCACGGTGTGCAAGCCGGTCCTACTATAAGGGTGCCGTACAGGAAGACGGGGCGACGGTGTTCCAGGGCATCATTGAAGTGGCAAAGGGTGCCTTTGAAACCGACGCGTATCTGTCAAACAAAAACCTGATCCTCAACGACGGGGCCAGGGCCGACTCCATCCCCAACCTGGAAATCCTCAACAACAACGTCAAATGCAGTCACGGATCCACCACGGGGACCTTGCGGGAGGACGAGCTTTTTTACCTTGAGTCCCGGGGAATAGGCCGGAAAGAAGGCAGGGCAATGCTCATTGAGGCCTATATCGAGGACGCCCTGGGCAATGAGCAGGGCCGGGAACCCCATCCCGCCGTCTACGAAGCCCTTGCACAATTTCTTAAAAACGGGGAAAGTGAAAAACCGTAAAGCCTTTAAAAAAAGGCGGTACGGCAATCATGCCCCGGGCTTATGATGCGGAGCAGCGCGTATGTGGAAAGAAACAGTAGCGGTAGATTCATTCAGAACACAAAAAAGCGTCACCATAGACGGGAACCGCTATGCCCTTTTCAAACTAGAAGGCGAAGTGTACTGCCTGGATGATGTGTGCTCCCACGAATACAGCCTCTTAAGCGAGGGGGAAGTATGGGACAGGGAAGTCTACTGCCCCAAGCACGGCTCCCGGTTTGACATTGCCACAGGAGCGGTCCGTTCCTTTCCCGCAACCGAGCCGGTAACATCGTATCCCGTGGAAATCCGCGACGGTGTCATTTATATCAATACGGACCGGCGATGACCGGCAAGGGTTTTTTATGAATATCCGCGGGAAGTTCCCCATTTTACAAAAACATTTCTCCGTTGACGGCAAGGAGCTTCCCCTTGTGTACTTCGACAACGCCGCGACAACCCAGAAACCCGAATCGGTGATTGAACGCGTCTGCACCTACTACCGGGAAGAGAACGCCAACGTACACCGCAGCATCCACCTCCTGGGAGAGGAAGCCACCAGGCTGTACGAACAGGCACGGGTGTCCGCTGCCCGGTTTATCGGGGCCGCTGATCATTCAGAAATTATCTTTACCAAAGGAACCACCGAGGCCGTAAACCTTGCGGCCTGGGCCTGGGGCAGGAAAAACCTTTCGCCGGGCGACGGCATCCTCTTGACCGAGATGGAGCACCACTCCAATCTGGTTCCATGGCAGCTGCTGGCCCAGGCCACAGGCGCGCACCTGCATCATATTCCCGTCGCCGACAACGGCGAACTGGACCTGAAAACCCTGGATGACCTTCTGTCCCGGCGGATACGGCTGACTTCCTTCACCTGGATGTCCAACGTACTGGGTACGGTGAATCCGGTGCGACAGCTGTGCGCAAAAGCACATGAGGCGGGAAGTCTTGTGTTTGTAGACGGGGCCCAGGGCATTGCCCACGCCCGGGCGGACATGCAGGATTTCGACTGTGATTTCTTTGCCTTTTCCGCCCACAAGATGTTCGGCCCCACCGGTACCGGGGTGCTGTACGCCAGGAAAACGGTGCTGGACCGGATGGAGCCCTATCAGGGCGGAGGCGATATGATCAGCGCCGTGTGGCTTGACCGCGCCGAATGGAACGAGGCCCCCTACAAGTTTGAGGCGGGAACCCCGAATGTCGCCGGTGTACTGGGTATGGAACAGGCCATGAAGTTCATCGACGAAACAGGCTACGATATAATTGAGCGCACCGAAAGGGAATTGCAGATCCATCTCGCCGGAAGGCTTTCCGAGCTCTCCGGCCTGACCCGTTACGGAACGGCCGGGAACAAAGGGCCAGTAGAGTCTTTCAACCTGAAAGGCATCCATCCCCATGACGCGGCCCATGTACTTTCCCGCTACGGTATCGCAGTGAGGGCGGGCCACCACTGCGCCCACCCCCTCATGCGCAAGCTCGGCATACCGGCAACCGTCCGCGCGAGCCTTTCGGTGTACAATACCAGGGACGAAATCGACTACTTCATTGACAAACTGAAAACGACCATGTCATTTTTCGCCTGACCGAGTATCCGTCCTACTCAAAGCGGTAGTGATCAACATCAAAGGAAAGAGGTCCTGACTTTTCCCCTTTGAAGACAAAATAAAGGTCGTGGACGCCGCTTACCGGACTTATTTCAGCCCCTGCATCGGTCCATGAGCCGTCCCCACTCCCGGCTTCAATTTCACACACGCCCAAAAGGGTGCCGCCGTTATCCCTGCCGCCGTCGATCCACAGCTCTATGGTACCTGCGCCCTTTCCGGCGGATACTCTGGCCGTGAACAGTGAAACCCCACCGCCGAAATCCACCCGGGACACCGCCGTCCAGTCGCCGTGGTCCAGATCGGTAAGGCAGGCGCCGGTCTTCTCTCCCGAACTCATGACAGACCCCACTTCCACGCCGTGTTGGGCAGCCATCAGCTCGGCCTGAATGATACCGGCCCCGTCCACGTTTTTCAGCTGCTCTACCGTTCCCTCGGTCATGTTCCCTTGAACTATCTCTCCATCCGGTCCGAACTCAAGGTAATCCAGGGTGATCGAACGCTGATACCCGCCTGATATTCCCAGCCGGTGGGCAAGGCGACGGGAGTGGTAGAACACATAGGTCCGGCCCATATAATCGACAATGGAGTGATGGTTGTTGTTACCGTCGTTGTAGGGAGGATTGTCAATCACCGTTCCCCGGTAGGCAAAACCGCTCATGGGATTGTCGCTGGTCATGTAATCGATGCGTATGCCGTGGCCGTTTTCCCAGTGGGTTGAGTAAGTGAAGTAATAGGTCGCGCCCCTTTTGTAGGGAAAGGCTGCTTCAAAGAAATCCGGCGCCTCTATGACCGTTGCCCGGGAATCTTTCAGGCCGATCAGATCGTCGTTCAGCCGTATGACCCGGGCGTTGTCGCCGGTTCCCGGCATGCCGCCGCCGAAATACAGGTAGGCCTGGCCGTCATCATCCATCAGGACTCCCGGGTCGAACAGCCACGGCACATCGCAGCCCGGATAACTGCGCGTCACCAGGGGTCCGCCGATGGCGTCCTTGAAAGGGCCTTCCGGCCGGTCGGAAACCGCCACGCCGATATTGCTGGCGCCGTTGGGAAAAAACAGGAAATACTTGTCCTGGGCAGGACTGTACACACAATCGGGGGCGTAAAGCCGGGACGCCCATGGAATGTCGGCTGCATCCAGCCCCACACCGTGGTCCTGCCAGTTCACCAGGTCATCGGAAGAAAAGATATGATAGTCGGTCATGTCATACCCGGTCTGGGCATCAAGGTCCCGGGACGCGTAAACGTACACGCGGTTTTCAAAAACCCTGGCTGTTGGGTCGGCGGTAAACACATGGGAAATAATGGGATTCCGGCTGTGGCCGTTCAACAGATCAGGGGCCGCCCAGGACAGGTCCTCGGATCCAGCATCTTCCGTCCCGTCAGACAGATCCGTCTGCCGCATCTGAAGACAGCCGGAGAATATGGCACACAGGGCCAGAACACCGGTCAGGCTGATAATTCTCGGTCGTAACATACAATGCTCCTTTTACTCAGTAAACTCGATATAATCGATATTGGCAACGCTCTTGGCGCCGTCAAAATGGAGATACACATCGTCAATGCCGTCAAATGCCGGCCATTCGATTTCCAGGATACGGAAATCGTCCCAGCTTTCGGTATTCTCCAGGGTGAGGGACACCACAGCAGCAGAATCCACGTCTCCCTTGACTACCCGGACCCGTGAGGCCGATCCCCTTCCCTTGGAGTAGCGGATCCGGAATTTTCTGCAGGACTGTTCAAACACGACATTGGAGAACCTGGCCCAGTCGCTCCCGTCAATGTAGGACAGCACGCTCCCCTCGGCCTGTACGCCGCGGCCTTCATCAAAGGATTCCGCCTCTATTCTGTTCACTCCGTCCTTGCCCTCTCTGGGCGGTACCTTGTATTCCGGGATCACGTAGGATTTGTCACAAGTCAGGTAATTAATGAGCCATTCCATGGACGGGCGGTACGTCCCGTCCCGGCGTATCAGATACCCGTTCCTCCGCCACATACGCCCTTCCACGGCGCCCCACAGGGTAATTCCTTCTATTTGGGGATACTCGTAAAAAATGGCAAAGAGCTCGGCGAATTTATGGGCCTGGAGAATGTCGTCCTTTATATCCACATCGAACTCGGTAATGAACAACGGAAGTCCAGTGGCCGCAACCGTATCCAGACAGACTTTCGCGGTGAGTCCCCTGGTTTCTTCAAGAAAATGGGCCTGCATGCCCACGCCGTCGATCAGGTTTTCCGCCTGCAAAAGTTTTACAATCTGGACATACTCCCTGGCCTTGCTGAGAGTTTTGAGGATGTTGTAATCGTTCAGGTGGAGTTTGGCCCGGGGAAAATACTTCCTTGCAAGGCGGAAACTCTCTACCACCCACTCGTACCCGCTGTCCCCTTTGCCGCCCAGGGCCTCGTGGTAGACCGGCAGCACATGGAGCGGTTCGTTCACCACATCAATGAAATCCACATCGGGATAACGTGCGCTCAACAGGGCCATCCACTCTTCTATTTCTTCCCTCTGTTCCTGCACGGGAGTGGACTCAAGCCAGCGGGGCTGCTGATTGCCCCAGACCAGGGTATGAAGCCGGAAGGGAAGGCCGTGCCCCTTGGCCCTCTCATAGGCACTGTCAAGACCGCCCCAGCGCATCTCGTCCCGGATACCTTCCACGCTTTCCCATTTTCCCGCGTTCGCCGGTGTCACCTGGCTCCATAACACGCTGCCGTGGATATCTTCTTCCATGGCGTCGGGCCACAGATTCCCTACAAACTTGTCCTTCGCGTAAAAGGCGGGCTTTGTCATGCACGAGGAAAGAAGCAGGCCCAGCAGCAATGCCGCGCACACATGGTATATCCGCTTATTCATGGTTTCTCCTTGAAGCGCTGCCGTTTTGCTCATGATGGTATCCCTGGACGGTTTTTGTCCCTGCATCCCGTATCCGGCAACGCTCATCATTGTAGGAAAGGCAAAAGCAGCCGTCTATCCATGATTTTCCCCATGGAAGACCCTTTACACACCAGTCAGAGAGGACCCCGGGCAAGTCTGGAAGCCCGTGAGCTTTCCTTCCTGGTGTTCTTGCCTTGAAACCTGTTTCGATATAGTCTGATACTTTATTCAAGGCGAAGGGTATGAACAATATCACCGGCTACAGCGAAAAGACCTCCCACCATGAACTCTACAGTCTTTTGTCCCAGAAAGTCGTCAGCGGCGAACTGGACACCTACGCAAAAGTCATCGCCATTCTGGACCTTCTTCCAAAAGACAAGCGTGTCCTGTGGGTGTATCCCCGGATATTCGCCCTGGTGCGGTCAATTTACTGGGGGTTCTTGAAAGACCTGGACAAGGAACGCTTCCCCGACATGTGGAAAACCTTTGTCATAGAAGACCCCAAGTATCCCGGTACGGGAAAGCTCAAGCGCAACTCGAACATCCTCACCCTTTTCGCCGGCATCATGGATATTCACGGCTACACCTCATTCTGCCAGAAGGCAGGGCGCAACCTGTCCATGCTCCAGCTCCTGGACGACTGCATTCAGAAGGATATCAAGAACATCGCCGCGTCCCACGGAGTGGTATGCCAGCGCTCCCGGGGCGACGAGATAATCCTCATGGGCTGCAGGGCATCGTCGGTGTTTTTCACCGCCATGAATATCATTGATTATTTCGGCCGCAAACAGGTCATACATCACAAGGGTTTTCAGAAAGCACGGACCGGCAACAGGATCATGCTGCCCGACATGAAGGTATCCGCCGGTATCGCCGGAGGCAACAAATACACCCCCATCCTGATCACCAGCAACGGGGACTTATCGGGTCATCTGATCAATTCGGCGGCCCGGCTTCAGAGCAGGGCCAACAAACTTGCCCCTGACGACACCAAAATCCTCATGACACGCCAGGTCCTCACCAAGCTGAAGCTGGAAACCGAAATTGACCCCGACATAAAGAAGAAACTGGAAGGCATGTATTTCCGGAATTCCGGGGGCGTGGAGTTCAAGGGCACCCAGATGCGGGTCATCGATGTCATCTTCAAGAAAAATGAGCTGTACAAACGGAACCTGGACAAGGGTTTCGCGCGGCTGTACGAAGCCCTGGAAAAAGAAATGTGGGAGCGTCAGATCTACGAGGAAACCCTTTCCCTGATACGCGCAGCCCTTACCCACATGGAACAGTTTGTCATCATCACCAGCCGCTACGGCAAGGTACGCAACCTGGACATCATTTCCCTGTGCAACCGGGGCCTTGAAGAATTCCTGAACGCGAACCAGTTCGAGAAAGCCCTTGAGACCATGAACACCATTTACCGCATCCTCAGGGAAATACCGGTCTTCGATCCCCTTCTGCTTGAATATCTGGAGGAAATAACCGCCTGTTACGAAAGCTACCGCCTCTCCTACGAAGCGGAGCTTGAGAAAGTACTGGAGGAAAAAACCGAGTTTTTGCTGGACATTGACATGCGCGATCTGTACCTGAAAGCAAAAAAAGAGGTGGAAACCTACAACCGCATCCGCAAAATCGCCATAGAAAACCCCAAGGTGGGAAACCGGAAGGCCCTGTGGCT
>JAFGQL010000004.1 GCA_016935695.1 Spirochaetales bacterium | reverse complement strand
CATGTATTGTAACCGGTTACAATAACAGGTTATTCCAAGGAGGAAACATGGAAAACAAGATGAACGGAAAAGGCACACCCATGAGAGAGTTCTACCTGAGGTATCAAGCGGAAAGGTCGTTCAGGCGGGTAAGAATGGAAATGACGGTCTCAAGAATTCTCCCCCGGAAACTACAGGGACTGTTCAGAAAAAAATCGCGGGAGGGATGTGCTGACTGTCTTAGAACAAAGGGCGGTGATACATATCTGCCGCTGAACGCAGTCCGCGGCATTGTTTACAGGGACGGTTCGACCGGGCCGATTCCGGTACCCTGCCGCAACCTGGAAACACTGTGGACGATGCTGTGGATCGCCGATGATATGGACCACATCCCCGAAATCCGTATAACCCGGACACCTGAAGGCTGGTATCTTTCAGACAACCCGGCCTCGGTGATTGCCTATCTTCTTATGAAAGAAAAAGGGGCTCCATTGTTCAGAATAGAGGTGCCCCATGAAAAAAGGAGCACATACTGCAGGTTGCACGACTTTACGCCTGTGAAACCTCAGGAGCAGGTTGCATCGGCAGGGTAAGCCGCTAACCTCGGGGTCTACATTTCCAGATCCATTTGAAGGACAAGATCCTCCTGGCGGGCAATATACTCAGACAGCATGTTCCGGACTGTTTCATCAAAGCCGTCGAGGGAGAGACCGATGGTGATGGTATGTTCCCGGGATTCGCTCCACACGGCATGACCGGAAATGTTCAGCAAGTCCATCGGCGTTTTCTGGCTGCAGAGGTACAGATCATACACAGCGCCGTCGCTGCCTATTTCCACTGTGTCGTTCAGAACGACCCTTACGCCCGAAAGGGAAATGCCAGCAACCTCTCCTATCTGTTTTTTCGCCCCGCCTTTGCGCAGGTACACCGGCCAGTCCGCATCGTGCCGGGGCCATGATCTTCTGTCATCTGTGTAGGCTTCCATATCTTTCATCATAATGCCAAAGATCAGCCTGTCAACATGAAATAAACGTAAAAAAACCGAGTATGTGTAGACGAATAACCGCACGCGCACGTCACTATATAATACAGGCGCAATTACAAGGAATGCGAATACAGAACAAGGGAGAGACAGAAACGGCAGTGAAGCGGCTTGAACAGGCATTCAGGACATACCAGCGCAACCTCATGTCGTTCATAAGACGTAATGTCAGCGACAGTGACGCAGCGGATGATATCCTCCAGGACATATTCAGAAAGGCCGCCGAAAATCTGGACACCCTTTCGGCAATCCATAACATGGGAGGATGGCTGGTGAGAGCAGCAAAAAACCGGATCATCGACTATTACCGGAAACGCTCTACAGCCCGGAAACATGAAGGAGAGATGCTGGAAGACGGGGTATTGCACAGTACGCGGCAGATACAGCCATCGGTCGAAAAGGCGGTCATGACCGACATGATGGCCGATGCACTGTATGACAGCCTGGATGAACTGCCGCCAAAACAGAGGGAAGTATTCATCCTTCAGGCCATGGAAGGCTATACCTTTGCCGAAATTGCAGAATTAACCGGCGAATCTATCAATACTCTCATGACCAGGAAACGCTACGCCCTTGCATTCCTGCGGAAACGCTTAATTGAGTACAAAGAGGTTCTTCATGACATACACGACACATATTTATAGGAGGATTCCATGAATTTTCATCACCCGACGTTTCGTAATGTTTTTCTTTTTGTTCCATTCATCATTCTCGGTATAGCTGCGGCGGCAGGGATGGCCCTTTTGTTCGGCTTCATCGTGATGGTGCTGTGGAACTGGCTCATGCCGGCTTTATTCAAAGTGCCGGAAATTTCCTACTGGCAGTCCTGGGGTATCGTACTCCTGGCCCATATTCTTTTCAAGGGAAATAATCACAGCCACCGGCACTACGACCACCAGAACAGCCATTGGGAGTGGAAACAGAAATTCAGGAAACATTTCCGCGATAAGGACTGGGACGCCAATGCTGACCACACTGAAACTGAAACTCCTTAATGCAGCTGCTTCCACGACACTGAACACGGTCATGGACCTGCTGCCTTTCAAAGAGGGCGATACAGTCGCTGACATCGGCTCCGGCGGGGGGTGCTACACCCTTGCCTTTGCCCGGCGCACCGGCAATAACGGTGAAGTCTACGCCGTCGACCCCGATACCCGGAACTTGAAATTCATCTCTGCCCGCGCGGCCGAGGCCGGTCTGTCTCAACGGATCATCCTTGTCGCAGCGGAGCCTGATGACTGTCTTTTAGCACCGGAAAGCATTGATCTGGCGTTTTCCCGAAACAGTTTTCATCATATCAAAGACCCTCTTATGTATTTCGCGGTTGTACACCGCTGCCTGAAGCCCCACGGCCATCTTGCAGTGATAGACCATGGAAAAAGCGGGAAGCCCGGCGTACCGCAGGGCCATTGGACGGAACCTCTGCGTATCCGTGAAGTGCTCACAGCCGTCGGGTTTGAGGAATCGGCAAGATATACCCATCTTCCCGGCCAGTCCTTTCACATTTTCAAAAAAAACTGACCTTCCTGGGACGGATTATCCCCGGGTGTATTGTGGGGCTCCTTTTCAGCGTTTATACTACAGATGTAATGCAATAAAAGGAGGACATTGAATGAACATGAAACACCTGACTGTGTGTATTTTGATGCTGCTGGTTTCCGCGGCGCCTATGTTTGCCGCAGGGTCGCCTGAAGCTCCCCTGGGCAGTGAAGACAACCCCATTATCTGGTCTTTTGTTCCCTCGGGGGAAACCGAGCGTGTTTCCGCAGGCGCTCAGCAAGTCGCGGACATGCTGTTTGATAAAACCGGCCTCTACTTCAAGACAAACGTGGCCACTGAATACGCCGGTGTCATAGAGGCCCTGTCGAGCAAACCGCCCCAGGCCCATATGGCATCCCTGGCCACGTTCGCCTATGTGATGGCGGCTGAACGGGGAGTTGCCGAAGCAGTACTGGTGGCAGTCCGGTACGGAAGCCCAACCTATAACGGCCAGCTGATCGCCGGCACAGATTCCGGTATAAACACGGTTGCCGATATCTCCGGCAAGACCTTCGCACGCCCAGATGCTCTTTCCACTTCGGGCTGGATCATCCCCATGCTGACCATGCGCTCGGCAGGCATCAACACCGACAAAGACCTCGCGGGCATTGTCGATGCCGGCAGCCATGACTCGGTCGTCGCCGCGGTATATAATGGAGATGTGGATGCCGGGGCAACGTATGTAGATGCCCGCACGCGCCTGGAAAAGACATACCCCGACGTAATGGACAAGGTGAAGGTGATCGGCTTGACTGCCGACATACCTAATGACGGCGTTCAGCTGCACCCTTCCCTTCCTGCCGAGATCAAGGAAAAAATCATAAAGGCGCTTCTGGACATCAGCGCGAGCGAAGAAGGAAAGGCAGCCTTGAAAGTCGCCTATCAGTGGAATGAACTCATAGAAAAAAATGACAGTTTTTACGATCCTTTCCGCCAGGTGCTCCAGGCATCAGGATTAAGCGTCGAAGATCTCCAATAACAGAAGTTTTTTCTGCTATAATGAAGGCCGGTCCGTTATGTGCGGCCGGCCTTTTTCGTTGGAGGAACCATGCTTGAAGTGAAAAATCTTACAAAAATTTATTCAGACGGAACTGTCGCGCTCAAAAACGTAAGCTTCACCGTACAGGACGGGGAATTTCTGGTGGTCATCGGCTTGAGCGGGTCGGGCAAGTCTACCCTGCTGCGGTGTATCAACAGACTGATTGATCCCACTGAAGGTGACATACTCTGGAACGGTGTAAACACCACCACTGCCGGAACAAAGGAACTCAGGGTCATCCGGCGGAAAATCGGCATGGTATTCCAGCATTTCAACCTGGTGAAGCGTTCATCGGTGATGACGAACGTCCTGTGCGGACGCCTCGGATATGTATCACCTGCGGCCACCCTTATAGGACGCTTTTCCCGGCAGGACACGGAACGGGCGTACCGGGCCATGGACATGGTGGGGATCCGAGACCAGGCAAAGAAACGTGCCGATGAACTTTCGGGAGGCCAGCAACAACGGGTAGGAATTGCCCGTGCACTGATGCAGGAACCGGAAATGATCCTGGCCGATGAACCGGTGGCGAGTCTGGACCCGGTTCTTGCCCATACCATTCTGGGGTATATAGAAAAAATCAATCAGCAAACCGGCGTTACTGTCCTCTGCAGTCTTCATTACCTGGACCTTGTACAGCGTTATGCCACAAGGGTCATTGGATTAAAAGCGGGTGAGATTGTCTACGAAGGCACAAAAAATGACATTCTGAACATGACCGATACCCAGTTTAAGGAAATTTACGGCGAAGAAGCTCAGCGTGTCGGGACCGGCTCCATTACAGGAGGTACACAGCTATGAACACACACCCATCTGTCCGGGTACTTCCCCCTCCCGCTGCAGGCCTGCTTTCACTCATATTCCCCGGTTTAGGACAGCTGTGCACAGGTGCAGTCCGCAAGGGACTCCTCATTTCTACCTCGTTTCTTACCCTGACCGCCCTTGGACTCTGGCGCGTGAGCGTTCTTGCCCACCGGGAAACAGGATGGATCGACAAATTACAGAAAGCCCTTTCCCGGCAGCCCGGATTCATGATGTTGGTCATTCTGCTTTTTGCGGCGGTATGGCTGACGAGTATATGGGATGCCTACTTCCTTGCACAAAAACGAAAGAAAGACCGGAGCGCGAAGGGCCGCAATATCATCTTTGCCCTTATACTCACCCACTTTTTTGTCATCGGCTGGCAGATCGCGGAAATTGACCTGGTAAAAATGGTGCAAAAGTTCCCCGATACCATTCCGCCCCTGTTAAAAATTCTGATGCCATGGGAAGCCGCAATCCACCGTGACCGGATAGAAGTGGATGCAAAGGCGCGAATACTTGTGGACAGCGAAGGCGAGATTCCCCCGGTACCGGAAATGATAGAAGGGCAGCCGTACATTCAGGTAGAGCCGAGAACCGGCAAACTGTCCAGAATGGACAGCCAGGGAAACATCGTGGAAGGCACTGCCGTCACCATCGAGGGATCCGGTTATGCGCCGTTAACCGAGGTACAGATATTCTGGAACGATGCAGTGGGCAACGCATTCCGGCCACGAATTGACGGCACCTACGCCGGCACCATGACCGACGCCAAGGGCAGTTTCAGCTATAGAATGACCATGCCCTACCGTCTGGTGCCTCCAAGCGCGGACGGCCCCCAATACCACACCGTTGAGGGCCGTCAGCTCCAGGGCATGGGAAGCCCGAAACCCAGCGAGCCCCTTGTGCTTACCGTCCAGCTGATAATCGAAACCATTTTCATGGGAATGATGGCAACCCTTTTCGGCATCATATTCTCCATCCCCATCAGTTTTCTCGCGGCCCGTAACCTCATGTTCGGGTCTCTCTGGTCAAAAATCCTGTACTACATTACCAGAACAATTCTTAACATCATCCGGGCCATCGAACCACTCATCTGGGCCCTCATTGCCGTCGTATGGGTGGGACTCGGTCCCTTTGCGGGTATTCTGGCACTGACCATCCATACCATCGCCGCCCTGGGAAAACTGTATTCGGAGGCGATAGAAAACATAGATCCCGGCCAGATCGAAGCGGTACAGGCGACAGGTGCGACAAAACTGCAGACCATCATCCACGCGGTTATCCCTCAGATGATTCCCCCCTTTGTGAGTTTCACCATTTACCGCTGGGACATCAACGTGCGCATGTCCACAGTCATAGGGATGGTCGGCGGAGGCGGTATCGGCTTTTTGCTGGTCCAGTACATACGTCTGCTGGATTACAGGAGCGCAGGCATTGCTGTGTGGTTCATCGCCATTACCGTGTCCATACTCGATTACGTAAGCGCGGAAATCAGGAACAAATTCATTTAGTAATGAGCGGGTTTCAGAATTATTACGCAATATTACATGTCTCACCCGACGCGGATGCAGAGGAGATACGCGGGGCATTCAGAAAACTCGCCCATAAGCACCATCCGGATAAAAACAGCAACTCGGCCGCGTCGGTCATGCTGTTCAGGACCATTCGGGAAGCCTATGAAACCCTTGTGTCTGCAGAACAGAGACGCGTCTATGATGAGTACCTGGCGAACGCCGCCTTTAATCAAACGAGTGATACGAAAGGCGCTGCAGCAGACGGTCTCTACACCGTACAAAATATTCTCTCGCAGCTCAATTTTGTTTTATGGGAAATTGAAGACCTGTATACAAAAACCCCCGGGGCAAAGCTCCGGCAGCGGTATAACTGTTATTCCATAGAAGAATGGCTGTCGGTCATGCTTGCGTTTCTTGACAAATGGGTCCTTACTCCGGCTGGATTCGGCGACTGCTTCTTTACTGCCCGCCAGATTGAGAGAGACAAGCCCTACGACCCCCTGTCCCGGAACTTTACCTCTCCCCATTTACCCTATACTGATTATCTTGATTACTTTTACCAGATCAGAAGGCGGGCCGACAAGTTTATAGGAACCTGCGGAAACGACATGCTGAGTATTTCCGTCGGAGAACATGGCATGAAACTGATCGACGGCCTATTTGAGACCCTCCGCCTGTCCTACCATTATCTTGTGGCCCTTCGCCGTGTTATTTCAGGGGCTTCCGCTACCATCACCCTTTATACACACACAACACAGGGATTCAGTTCCCAAACACAATTGTACATCGGGTCCCCGGACCGTCAGGATTATTCTCCATAGAAAAGCTCCCGTCTATCTGATGGGCAAGCATCTTCACGATGGCAAGGCCGAATCCGTTATGGCGCCGGCCATCGGTCCCGGAAGGCAGTCCCTTTCCGTTATCACTCAGTTCAAAATATATGCCTTTTTCGTTTTTTTTGACCTTCAAACGGATGATACCGTCTTTCGGATTATCAAAAGCATATTTGAGGATATTCGTAACCAGTTCTTCAAAGATGACACCTAAAGGAAACAGATAAGTTTCACTCAGCATGAAATCATCTATCTCGCCTTCCCGCCGTATGTGTTCCGACCCGGGATACAGGGGAATGATGGTGTCCATTATTTTGCATAAGAATTCCTTTACCGAGGAATTGGTAAAATCTTCCGACCTGAGAAGCAGCTCGTACAGGATCCGTATGCAGCTGGCTCGTCCTATGGCTTCATGGAGGAGGTCTGCGGCTTCCTTGTTGTCGGTGGTACGGGCCTTGAGGGATAACAGGCTTTCCAGGGACGCTATGTTGTTTTTTATACGGTGATGTATGGCACGCAGCAATGTCTGCTTCTCATCAAGCTGTTTTTGTATCTCCGCTTCCGCCCATTTGCGCTCGGTTATGTCCCTGGCAATACTCAAAATGACTTCTTCCCCGTCGTAATTGATCAGACTTGAACATATCTCGATAGGAATTACTCTCCCGTCTTTCGCGCGGTGGGACGTCTCGAACACCTGTATTTTGTCCGCCGGCATGGTATGTATCAGTTCAAGAATCTCTTCTTCGGTCAGGGAAGAATCAATGGCTGCCAGGCCGTTTTTGATAAGCTCTTCCCGTGAATATCCCAACAGGCGTACCGCGCTGTCATTAACGGCGATAATGTTTCCATCCTTGTCGATAACCCAGGCGGTATCTATCATGCCGTTTATGATGGAAAAGTAATTATTAGTATCCGTACTCTTTGATGTTTTTATACTGCGCCGCGGTACCGCCATGCGTTCCTCACCTACCATAATGATAGGCCACCATCGCCTGGAATGCAATAAAAAATGATGTATGTGTATATCAGAAAAAACCGCGTTTTAACAGAAAAAAAATGAAGCATGCCGGCACCAGACTAAGTAGTTTTATGTATGGAGGAAACATGAAAAACCGCATTATGTATGGAATGATCATGACCATTTTAATCATCACACTGTCATGCACCGGGACAACGCCGCCTAAAAGTGCCAAAGGAGCCGGCGGCACTATAGAAATTCACATTAGCAGGTCAACAAGCAGGGACATCAGCCAGGAAGACACTGAAATTGGCGCTTCTGTATCCAACATCTATGAAATATGTGTGTATAACAACACCAGTTTCATATCTGCCACAGCAGCGCCGTCCCAGACAATGGTCACCCTGCCGGTACCGGAGGGCACATATTCTGTCCTGGCTCTGGCAGGCTATGGAGCCCAAAGCCGCTGTGTGCTGTTAGGTTCTGGGATCTTAAAACCGGTTACGGTCAGGGCAGATGAAATTACCACCGTCATCATAACCCTTGTACCGGTAACACATCAGTTTTCCGTACCGGAAAGCATCAGCTGCATGGAGACCTATGAAGTGGCGGTATCCGGAAATACCAACAATTCGGTCCTTCTGCTGGAAACAGGCGGTACCACCATGGACTACCGGCCTTACATCGAACTTGGCAGTGACGGAACCAACCACTATTTGACCTGTACCGGTGATGGATCTTCCTGGAACGGAAGTATCCAGTGTACCGCACCGGCTGTACCCGAAGAAACGGAAATACGTTTTTACGGCAGCCTTATCGGTCTGTGTGATATTGAATATTCCCTTGAGGCGCCCCTTGATGCCCTGTGCCAGAACACCTGGTCATGGCTCACCTCCTCGGTCAGTCAAGAAGTGCTCGATGGAGAAACTCGGAAATATACAGTTTTCATTCCCACAGCTACAGGTCTTGAGGTGACCGTAGGGTGGTAAAAAATGAATACCGGACAGAAGTTCTCTGTCCGGTATATTCCAAATATTTTATTCATTGAAGTATGTTAATATTCATCCGGCTCAGTAGAAGCCTGGGGTATATCCTGTTCCTTAATCAAGCTTAAAATGTAGTCCTGACCTAATACTTCCTTTAAAGCTATGGCCTGGGCTTTGGTGAAGTACAAAATCATTTCTATATTTGATAGTATTTTATCATAGGAGTTTTCATTGGTATTACTTCCCTCCTTTATAACAAGAACAAAATACGGGCTGTCATATTGAAACTTATAGCCGAATTGAATTTCCGGCTCGGCATCCGCTCTCATTTGAAATGCGCCCCATCGCAAACGCCCATTTTTCTTTCCATATGCGTATCGTGTTTTGTACTCGTTTTCCTGCAATTTTCTGTTCTCAAAATCTGCTAAATAAAGATCTACCGCATTACTTATCAGAGTCCGAAGAGTCCGGTTAAGGTACAACTCATTCATTGACGTTTCGTATTTAAACCGAAGACATACTTCATCGGTTCTTCCATGGT
>JAFGQL010000039.1 GCA_016935695.1 Spirochaetales bacterium | reverse complement strand
TACCAATATTATCCAGCAGGAAAAAATAAATAAACTTATCAATTTTCATGGTTCGATTGATCTGGATATTGATCTGGATGCACTCAGAAAGAGATGAAAAAAATATTGGTAGATTCTTCTGTTTGGATTTCATACTTTAAAGATAAGTCCGCACATAAAGAGCTGGATGGATATATTTTACATAATCAGATTTGCACAAACAATGTAATATTATCCGAATTATTGCCATTTTTACACATAAAGAAAGAAATAAAAGTTATTGATCTTCTTTTAGAAGTAGAAAACATAACGTTACGGATAGATTGGGAATATATAATAAAAATGCAAATACAAAATCTAAAAAACGGCAGTAATAAAATGGGAATTTCTGACTTAATAATCATAGACAATGTAATACAAAATAATTTAATACTTTTTTCTGAAGATAAGCATTTCAGACTGATAAAAGAATTCCTAAACTTTGAATTATTATAGAAAAGTCTGTGCGCTATAACATAAGCATGCAACTGATGTGGCGGCTTGTCACGGTTTTTACTTTCGTAAAAATGTGTGCCAGTCTTTCGCCATGCAGTTATTGCTGGCGAAAGACGGCGCAACGCGCACCCCTACTTTTTCTTGCCGGATACCTTTCTGTCCTGGGCCTTCAATATCCTTTTCCGCAGCCGGATCGACGCGGGAGTCACCTCCACCATTTCGTCGTCCCGGATGAACTGGATGGCCCTCTCCAGAGTGAGGGGAACTATGGGGGTCAGGACCACCGCGTCATCCTTGCCCGAGGCGCGCATGTTGGTGAGCTTCTTTTCCTTACAGGGGTTTACGTCCAGGTCGTTGTCCCTGTTATGTTCGCCAATGATCATGCCTTCGTAGACCGGAACACCGGCGGTGATGAAGAGGTTTCCACGGGGTTCCAGGTTGTAGAGGGCATAGGGAACAGATTCTCCCATCCGGTCGGCAACCAGGGAACCGGTGAAACGGCCGGGGAAGTCTCCCCGGTATTCTTCATAGCCGGACAAATAGGAGTTCATGATGCCGGTACCTCTTGTGTCGGTAAGGAACTCGTCCCGGTAGCCGATCAGGGCCCTTGACGGTACGCTGAACTCAAGGCGCACACGGCCGCTTTCATGATTGACATACCCGGTCATACGGCCCTTTCTCCGTGACAGTTTCTCCGTCACCACGCCGGAGAAAATCTCCTCGCAGTCAACGAACAGGTGTTCAATCGGTTCCAGGGTTTTTCCGTTCTCCTGGCGCAGAATAACCTCGGGTCTTCCTACACACAGTTCAAAACCCTCACGCCGCATGGTCTCGATAATGATGGCCATCTGGAACTCGCCCCGGCCTTTTAGAATGAACCCGTCGCCGTCAGGAGCATTCTCGAGACGGATGGATACGTTTTTAAGAAGTTCCTTTTCCAGGCGTTCCCGTATTCGGGCGGACTGGACATACTTGCCTTCCCGGCCTGAATAAGGGCCGTTGTTCGCGGTGAAGCGCATGGAAACCGTCGGTTCATCCACATTAATGCGTTTGAGGGCCTTTGGGGTTTCCTTTGTACAGATGGTATCGCCGATATGCACATCCTCGATACCGGCCAGCACAATGATGTCACCCGGAAGGGCCGACTGGACTTCCTTCAGGGCCGGGCCGTGATAAGACTGTATTTTAGAGACATTCAAGGGCTTGGGTTTCCCCGTTTCTCCCATGCATACCATAGAGTCCTTGGCCTTTATGATACCGTGAACCACCTTGCCGATTGCCAGACGGCCCAGATAATCGGAATAGGACAGATCTGACACCAGCATCTGAAAGGGCTCCGAAGAACAGTAATGGGGAGGAGGAATGACCTCCAGAATTGCGTCAAAGAGGGGAACCAGATTCTTTCCCTCGTCTTCCAGAGCGGTTTTCGCGATCCCCTCCTTGCCAATGGCAAACAGGACGGGAAACTCAAGCTGATGTTCATTGGCGTCAAGGTCAATCAGCAGGTCGTAGACCTGATCGACAATCTGCAGCGGCCGGGCATCATCCCGGTCTATCTTGTTCACCACAAGGATGATGGGCAGCCCGTTCTGGAGGGCTTTGGAAAGGACAAACCGGGTTTGGGGCAGCGGCCCCTCGGAAGCGTCCACCAGGAGGATGGCGCCGTCGACCATGGAAAGGGCCCGTTCCACCTCTCCTCCAAAATCGGCATGCCCCGGAGTATCGAGGATGTTGATTTTTACTCCCTTCCAGTCGATGGAACAGTTCTTTGCGGCAATGGTGATACCCCGCTCCCGTTCCAGGTCCATGCTGTCCATGAGCCGGTCTTCCTGTATTGAGCCTTCCCGGAACAGGCCGCTCTGTTTGAACATGGCGTCCACAAGGGTGGTTTTTCCGTGGTCGACGTGGGCGATGATGGCGATATTTCGGATTGACGGCGTAGTGCTGTCTTTGATTTTTGATTCTGTGTTCATAAGGGGTTGAATGTACAACGGAAAATCGGCGCGTGTCTATGGAACAGCTATTCAAGGGCTCCGTACAATATCTGCACACATTTCCTGCGCAACGCCAGATAATCCGGAGGAAACATCTGGGTCATGAACAGAAAGGTGAGTTCTTCATCCGGATCGACCATCATCCAGGTACCGGCCATGCCGCCCCAGCCGAACTCGCCGACCGATCCGTTTATGCCGGAAGCCCCAGGGTCCATAAGGACCCGCACGCCCAGTCCGTAACCGTAGCCTTCCCTGCCGCCGCCCTGATAACTGTCCAGGGCCCGGGGATTCAGGTGGTTTCGCGTCATAAGTGCCACGGTCTTCCTTCCCAATAGACGGCTGCCCCGGAACACACCGCCGCCGGCCAGCATGCGTAAGAACCGTGAATAATCTCCGGTGGTGGATACAAGCCCGCCGCCGCCGGACTGGAAGGCGTTTGAGTCCCGGGGGTTCACAAAGCCGGGCCACTGTGTCCGCTCTTCTGTGTCATAGCGGTAACTTCCCGCAAACCGGTCGTCACTTTCCTGAGGCAGGAAAAAGCCGGTGTCCTTCATTCCCAGGGGCTCGAATATCCCGGTTTGGAAAAAATCACCCAGGGGCATGCCTGCAATACATTCAATGATCCTTCCCAGTACATCATGGGACAGTCCGTAACGGTAATCGGTGCCGGGCTGAAAAGCCAGAGGGAATGAGGCAATGCGCGATATGAGGTCTTCCCGGGACACGGGGGCCGGATCCTTTGCCGGGGGAGCAATGTGGGGATGTATGAGGGCATCCAGCTTGTCATGTTCCGGATCAAGGCCGTAGGCTATCCCCGATGTCATGGTAAGAAGGTGCCTGATGGTTATGTCCCTCACCGCAGGAACGGTATCCATGGATGGCCCTTCCAGGCTTTTAAGGACGCGCATTGACGAAAAAGCGGGAATGTACTCCTTTACCGGATCATTCAGGGTGAAGGCGCCGCGCTCATAGAGCATCATGGCGGCAACCGCGGTTACCGGCTTGGTCATGGAATACACACACATGATGGTTTCCGGTGACATGGGTACAGTGCTTTCTGCATCCACATACCCAAAGCAGCGGTCGTAGACGACTTCTTCCCGCCGGGTGACGCGGAGGCACACGCCGGGGATCTGTTTTGTTCCCGGCGCGCTGCCGATATACCCGCTTATGAGCCGGTCCATGGCTGAAAGCCTTCCGTTATCAAGCTCCGGGTGAATGGTGTGTGGCGCTTTCATGGTACTGCTCCTTTTCATGTATGCTCATCAATCACGGTGCCGTTTCTTTACAAAAGCAGCCAGCTCCGCTATGTCGGTCACGCCGGATTCCAGATGCGCTGCCAGGTCTGCGGAATCATAGCTGCCTTCCGGACCGGCGGTATTTTCATGGGAATAATAACGGACAATATCGGAAACTACCGCATATTCGTCCGGATATTCATCCCGGGAAAGAAATATACCGATACACCGCAGCTGATAATCAAACAGGGCCTGGCCTAAAAGGCCCGGTTCGGGTGCCGGCAGCGCCTTGAAAAAATCAGAAGGCGTTATTTCCAGGAATTCAGTCAGCAGGTGAATCCAGCTCACCGCCTTGCCTTTGTTGTAAAACGCATCGAAAGCCGCCTCGAAGTTCCTGGCGGCCTGAATGTCGTCCCCGCCAAAACCAGCCCTTGGCAAAAAATGATACGGCGCGTTCTCCGGCCTTTCAAGCCCGAGGGACAGGGCCCTGTCGCACAGGACCGTACCGGGGAGAATGCTCAAGGGGAATATGTCCAGATGGTTGGGCAGCAGGGACAGGGCGTAATCAAAACTCAAAAAGAATCCGTCCAGGGTGTCGCCGGGCAGGCCGTAGATGAGGTCAAAACCGTAGACCACACCGTAGTCATTCAACAGCTCAACATTCCGTTCAAAAGCCGCGGGATCAAAGTTCCGGTGTATGGTTTTAAGAACCCGCCGGTCGCTGCTTTGCAGCCCGATCTGAAGGGCGCAGGTAATCCGGGAAAAACATTCAACCATGTGTTCATCCAGAAGTTCTGCCCTCACCTCGAAGGTGAAATGCATGTCCGGCGCCTCTGATGCGATCAGCCCCAGGATTCTCACTGCCCTCCGGCGGTCGTGGTTGAATGTCGGATCCAGAACGAACACCTGGTTAACTCCGGACTGACGGAAAAGTTTCAGTTCTTTTGCCGCGGTATCCTCGTCAAAACGGCGGACACCCCGGAAACCTTTGGACTCAAAACAGAAAGCGCACCTGTACGGGCAGCCCCGGGACAGTTCCCACAGTACAGCCGTATGGCCTTCAAGAATTCCGGGATTATTCACATAGGGCGACGGCAGGAGCCCGGGTTGGCGCACCGCCGACTTCCTGATCCCTGCCCGGATTGCCTCAGTACTTTCTCCGCGGTAAAGCCGGGACAGAACATCAGATAGTACCTCCTCCCCTTCTCCGGGTATCACCAGATCAAAGAGCTCGCTCAAGCGGCGGCTGTCGGACTCGGTTTCCGGACCCCCGGCGATGAGCACCGGCCGCGGTTCTTGTCTGGCCAGTCGTTCAGCCAGGCCTTCTACAGCTCCACGGTTCCACACATATACCGAGAACCCGACCACGTCGGCCTCCCCGAAAATCCCGCGGTACCGGTCATAGGCTTCTTCGGTGTCTTCAAGGTCGGCGGCAGGCTCGCAGATGATCTGGACGTGTAAAGGAAACGCACTTGAACTGCCGGCCACGCTCTGGAGTGCCGCCTGCAAACGGAGGGCGGCGTAAGGAATGCGCCATACCGGGTTTGAAGACATGGCCGATACTAAAACGAGTTTCATGGGAACCATGGTAGCAAATAGTGGCGGCGGTGAATACGCCGGGGCGGTATGCCTGAACAGGGTAAAATAACGTCTTCCGCTGGTTTCATTTTTTCCTGTATACTCATGTCCATGACACACACAGAACACGCCTTATATCTTTTCCCCAATAATTCCAACTGTTCCCAGTCGGTCGCCACTCCCTTCGCTCCCCTCCTGGGACTGGATCATGACACGCTGCATAAAATGTGCACCGGGTTTGGCGCGGGAATCGCCTACCGCCAGCAGGTCTGCGGAGCTGTCTCCGGCGGCGTACTCGTCATTTCCGGTCTCTTCGGAAACCCGGTCGGCCGTGATTTTGAAAAGAAAAACGCCGCCTATGAGGAAGTACAGAAATTCCTTGCGTTCATGGAAGACCGGCATTCGGACATACGCTGCGAGAAGATCATCGGGCGGACCTTGAAAACCAGCGATGAATGGGCAAAGGCACGGGAAGATGGTCTTTTTGACACCGTGTGCTCCAACGCCGTGGCATCGGCGGCGGAATACCTCCATACCCTCGCGGCATCTTCCCTTGAGCGGTTCCTGTCTGTCGCACCCGCGTCACCAGACGAACTGGGCGACATTCTGTCGGTCCAGCACAAGGCATTCGCAGCTGTGGCCGAGCGGTTCAGCAATCCCCTGCCTCCGCCGTGTACGGAAACCCTGGAACAACTGCAAGGGGTATTCCCTTCCATCATTCTGCTTACTGCAAAATGGAACGGCCGGATTGTCGGTTCGGTTCGGGTGCGGGTGGACGGCGGAACCGGTCATGTAGGCAGGCTTTCTGTCCTCCCGGCTTTCCAGGGGCTGGGCATAGGCCGGGCCCTTATCCGCCTGGCAGAAAAGGCAACCGGACCGGTTCGGCGGTTTGAGATATTTACCGCCGCATCGGAAGCGGGGGCCATTAACATCTATGAATCGGAAGGCTACCGCCGGTTCCGTACCGGCACCGACGCCGCTGGCATCGATGTTGTGTATCTGGAAAAAAAATGAACATACTCAGAAGCATCTTCTCACTGCCCGCGGCGGCGCGAATTGCAATCATCGCGGGGTCCCTTGCCCTGAACGCCGCCTATGGTTTTGCAGTTGCCCGCTACATTTCCCGGTATCACCGGAAACAGGGGGACGTAACCGGTGCAATGACCCGCTACCGGATACTCAGCCAGTATCTGTATATACCGCTGCTTTTTGTTTTTACTCTGTTCATCACTCTTTCGGCCATTGCTTTCATTAGGGTGCACGGCATTGCGGGAAAGACAGCGTCAATGACAGCCGCTTTTACCAGCGTTTTCCTGTTATTAATGGAAAACCAGCTTGTCTATTACAGGACTATCACACATATCAGGGAAACCTCCGCTTCTTTTGCACAACACATGGGTACAACGCTGCGGCAGCTGGCCCTGGGGCTGCTCCCGGTGTTGGTCATCAATGTGTTCTTTCAGCTGAGTTCATCCTTTTCAAACGCCATTACCATCCAGATCGTGTTCCTTAGCGTCTTTGTGCTGCTCATCAACGCCGCGTCTCCATGGCTGTACACCCTGGTGCTCAAGGCCCGGCCTTTGGAGGATTCGCCGCGAAAACAGGCCCTCACTTCCCTCCTGCAGACCTCGGATATCCGCCGGGCGGAGCTGTACGCATATCCGGGAAAGAGTCAGAAACAGGCAAACGCCCTGGTGACCGGGCTCATGAACAAGCGTATATTCATTTCAGATTACCTGATGGATCATCTTGATGACGCCGAACTGGCCGCGATCCTCGGCCATGAAATCGGCCACATGAAAAAACGTCATGTACCGGCCCGCATCGGCCTGGTCCTCCTGGTTCTTCCCCTTGTTTTCGGTTTAGTGGCTTTGCTGGAATACGCACGGGAGTACTTGTATCTCTCCATACCCCGGCCCCTGGAAATAGGCCTGTTAGCGGCACTCATCCTTTCCTACATTGTCGGATTACGGCTGTGGCTGTTCCGCAGGCAGGAATATGCCGCCGATGCCTACTCCTGCTCCCTCGGCTCAACCCCCTCTGTCATGGCCGGGGCTTTGCGGAAACTCGCGGCCCTTAATCATTCGGCCCAGAACCTGCACGCCCTGGACGAGAAACTCCAGACCCATCCGTCCATCGCCCGCCGCGTTTCCCGGCTTGAGGCCGCGGAGACAAAAAAACCCGCCATTACGTAAGGGCCAGGATCTGGCCTTGCGTAACGACGGGAGTAAGCCGTAGAAAAAAACACTCAACCGAGCTCGAAGAGTTTTATTCCCTCCTGAGTAAAGAAGCCCTTTACCTCGGCCACGGCCTGGCGTATCTGCGACGCTTCCGCTTCTTCGCAGTACACAATGATAATGACGTTTTCCTCAGGCCAGATATGGTCTCCCATTTTGGGTTCCGAGTTTCCCATACCGTAGGCAATGGGGATTTTCGTGTAGTTGGTTACCACGCCCCGTTTTTTAAAGGCGTCGAACAGGTCGGCTTCCACCGCCCTGTTTGCAATTATCTCCAGTCGTTTCATGCTATACCCCCCTGTGTTCCGACAGCATGGCCATCCGCTGGGCCTCTCTGCGTTTCTGTCTTCTTGCTTCTTTTTTAGCCTGACGCTTCAATGACATTTCATTGAAAAATGAGTAGACAACCGGCACCAGGAACAGGGTTATGACTGTACTTGCTGAAAGCCCGCCCACAACCGTCTTACCGATGGGCTGCACCAGGTCGGCGCCCTCTCCGTTCAGGAAGGCCATGGGGATGAGCCCAAGGACTGTGGTGAGGGTAGTCATGAGAATGGGCCGCAGACGGTTGCCACCCGCTTCTATACAGGCGTCAATTATGGACTTGCCCCGCTTCCGGAGCAGGTTGGTGTAGTCCACCAGAACGATGCCGTTATTCACGACGATACCCACCAGCATGACCAGCCCGACGGCGGTGAAAATACTGAAATTGGTACTGGTACCCACATACAGCCAGATGATACCGATGAGGACCAGAGGTATGGTAAAGAAAATGATCAGCGGATCCAGAAAGGATTCGAACTGGCTGGCCATGACGCCGAAGACCAGGAATATGGAAATAATCAGGATGATGATAAACCTGAACCCGTATTTCATCAGGTCGGCAAAATCCCCGGAATACTCGATGATCACATCTTCATCTACGGGCACTTCCCTGGCAATCAGGTCCTTTACCTGGCGGTCGACGATCTGCAGCTGGGCTCCCGGCGCAAGACCTCCCTTCACATGAATGGTGCGGGTCTGGTTCTCGCGGGAAATGGACACAGGCCCGGAGGTCTCGACAACCGTCGCGAAGCTCGATACGGGTATCTTGCTTCCGAGGGAATTGAGCACAAACAGCCGGTTCAGGTCGGGAACCGCGTCCCGGTCACGGGGATCTATGATAACCACGATATCATACTCGTTACCCCCCGACTTGAATTTGGACGCGGTCACGCCGTCCACATTGGCCTTGATCTCGTTGGCGATGGTGGCGATATTCAGCCCCAGTGAATAGGCCTTCTCCCTGTCAATGACGATATCCAGCTGGGGAAGACCCTCAGTCAGGTCGATCGACGGTTCGGTGACCTCGGGAAGCCTTTCGGTAAGAAGATTACGGATCCGGTAGGCAATTTCCTTTCCTTTCTCAAGGTCGTTGGATTTCACCATTATGTCGATGGGCGAACTGCTGCCGCCCATGCCCTGGTTCTGGGCGAACTCAAAGGTTACCGACGGAAACTCGTCAAAATGGGTCCTGAGTATCTCCTTTATTTCTGTGGAGGTCTGGGTCCGGAGGGCGAATTCCGGCAGGGTTATGGTAAGGCTTCCTTTGTGGGAATTGGCCGCGCCGAGAAATCCGAAAAAGCCTTTTTCACCGGAGCTGGAAATCACGTTCTGGGCCCCGGGAATTTCCCTGTCCACAATCAGCTCCAGACGGCCCATGACTGCCTTGGTTTCCTCGAGCCGGGTGCCCAAGGGCAGGGATACATCAAGACTGATGGTGTCTTCATCCATCTGGGGCATGAACTCGAACCCGGTAAGGGGAATCATGAACAGACTGCCGACAAAGATTACCAACACTGCGGCAAGAGTAAGAACGCGGTGCTTGAGTACAACGGCAAGACCTTTCTTGTAGGCGTTATCGAGGGAAGAGAACACCCCTTCTAAAGCCTCATCCACAGCCTTGGCGATCCCCTGCTTGGGCTGCTGCTTGTTGGAACGTATGGGCAGATAGTGGCTTGCAAGTACCGGCACAAGAAACAGGGCAACCAGAAGGGATGAGGTGAGAGAGATTACAACAGTGAACGACAGATCGGCAAACAGCTCGCCGATCATTTCCAGCTGGGACTTGAACACCGCTACCGGCGCGAACACACAGATAGTCGTTAAGGTGGAAGCAACGATCGCGGTGATCATTTCCTGGGAACCGATGACCGCACTGGACTTGAGTTTCGTCCCCTTTTCCCGGTAACGGAAAATGTTCTCCAATATGACAATCGAGTTGTCCACCAGCATCCCTATCCCCAGGGCAAGCCCGGACAAGGTCATGATATTCAAGGTAAGACCGGCGAAATACATGAGGGTGAGGGTAACAATTATGGAGATAGGAATGGAAAGCCCGATAATGAGGGTGCTTTTGAAACTCCTTAAGAACAACAGCAGGATGACAATCGCGAGAACACCCCCGGAAATGGCAGAAGAGGACACCTGGGCAAGGGAATTCCTTATGATTTTGGTGGTATCGCTGATCATCTCTATGGAAATACCGTAGGGGAGCTCTTCGTTGATTTTCTTAAGCCGGGCAATGACATTGTCCGCGGTTTCGACAGAGTTGGTACCGCTCTGCTTCTGGACCGTCAGATAGACCCCTGGTTTACCATTGATAAAGATGGTGTTTTCCTCTGGTTTATACCCGTCATACACATTGGCAATGTCAGAAAGCCTGACAGTTTTTGCTGCCGTGGCGGCGCCCATCCCCGGAATTCCCGCCATGGAGCCGCCTTTGTAGGCGATAACAGTATTCTTGATCTCTTCTATAGAGGCATACTCACCGGCCGTGTTCACGATATAGTTCTTGTTACCCTGGGCGATGGTGCCGGCACTGATCTGGATATTCTGGCCCCGGAGCATTCCGGCCACCTGGGTGAGGGTCAGCCCGTAGGCCTCCAGCCGGTTCTGGGGTATCTCTATGCGGACCGACCTCTCCCGCCCCCCGCTGATCCCCGCCATGGCGACGCCTTCCACCTGCTCTATTCTGGGCTGGATGATTTTCTCCGCAAGCTCCCGCAGGTCTTCCGGACTCCGGTCGCCCCGTACGGCAAGCATCAGAATGGGTATCATCGACGGATCGAACTTGAAAATCATCGGAGCCGACACTTCTTCCGGCAGATAGCCTTTCACCATGTCCAGCTTGTCCCGGACATCGTTGGAGGCTTCGGCCATGTCAGTGCCGAAGGTAAACTCCATGATGATCATGCTGTTGCCCTTGGAACTGGTACTGGTGATCTTTTCTATATTGCCCACATTACTCAAGGTGCTTTCAATGGGTCTGGTGACTGTTTTTTCAACTTCCTCGGGACCCGCTCCGTAATAATCGGTAAACAAAAGAAGGATCGGCGGTTCTATTTCCGGATAGAGGTCTATGGCGATATCACTCAATGTATACAGACCGAATCCGACAACCAGCAGAAAAATGATTCCCACGGTAGTCGGCCGGTTTACTACGCTTTTCGTTAAACTCATAACTGTTACTCCCGCCCTATTCGATGGTATCGGCGGCGCTCAGGGGTTCAAGCCTGTCGATAACCTTTACCTGGGCTTTGTCTTCCAGGAGAGTCTGACCGCGGACGACTACTTCCTCGCCGCCGGAAAGACCTTCTGTGACTTCCAGTTTATTGTCGATCTGGACCCCCGGAGTGACCTTGCGCCGCTCGACGGATTCACCGTTCACCACGAACACGAAGTTCTCTCCAAAGCGGTTAACCATTGCCTCGGCAGGAATTTTTACAGTATTCTGTTTTTCCTGGACAATAAGCTTGACCCGGGCAAACATCCCGGCCTTTATACGCCGGTCCTGCTCAGTGATGGACAGTTTTATCTCCATGGTCCGGGAAAGGGGGTCCAGAACCGGAGACAGCTCGGCTACCTTTCCGCGGAACTGCACGCCGGGCCAGGCTTCAAGGGCAATCAACGCGTCCTGGCCGAGGGCCACTTTGGAAATATAGCGTTCAGACACATAGGTGACGATTTCCAGATTCTCCATGCGGGACACTGTCGCCACGGGAATGCTCGGCGCGACACTCGAACCTATTTCCGCGGGAAGTGCGGTAATTGTCCCCGCAATCGGTGCTTTCACAGGAGACTGGGCAAAATTCATTCCCGGCCGGGATGGATCGACGTATAAAAGTTCCTGCCCGGCGGTAACCCGCTGGCCGATGCGGACCATGATCCGCGAAACCTTTCCGGCAGTGTCGGGATAGACATCCACCGATGAGGAAGCCTTGATATCGCCGTTCACCTCGATGTAGTCGAATATCTGGCCGCTCACTGCCTGGATGGTGTTTACCGCGAAAACGGTTTCTTCTTCTGTCTGGACATCCGCCCCGGTTTTCGGCGGCGGTGTGCACGCGGCAAACATGCTCGCTGCAGCGGCAATCAAAGCCGCTATCTGTAATTTGTTCATACTGTTTCTCCTGATTCTAAATAGACACAACAACCAGCGCCTATTGAGCCAGAGGGGCATTGATTGCCGCCTCGAGGGTAAGAAGCGCTGTAATATAATTGAATTTCTCGCTTAACAACTGAAACCGGGCGTTCTGGAGGGCATCTTCGGCGTCTTCCACATCCAGAAGGGACTTACCCCCGGCATTGTAGGATTCCTCGGCAAGGGCATAAGCCCGTTCGGCAAGATCAACATTGAGTTCCTTGGCCTTGATGGTGAGGACCGAGTTATTGAGCTGTTCGACGGCGGCGATGATTTCCATCCGCGCCGCCTGAAACGCCATGGACAGCCCTGCTTTGGTTTTTTCTATAGTGTCATCCATACCCTTTAGCCCGTTCATGGTAGAGGAAAAGGGAAAGTACTCGGACAGCTGCAGATTCAAGGTGACCGAAAGTGCGCCGCTGGTCTGGCTTTCGTTCCAGTCCTCTCCCAGGCCCGACCAGGGGTCGCCGCTGTAATCAGTACCAAGCTGATACCCCAGAATGAGCCGTGGAAGAAGCGACGTCTGCTGTACCCGCTTCATGTTTTTCAGGTTATCAATGGTTTTAAGAAGCTGGCGCAGGTCCGTCCTGTCGGCAATGTGGGCGCCGATGAGCTCCTGGGCGTCGTAGGTTTTTGGATCCACGGCAATACCGCCGTTCAGGGTTATGTCCGAATCTATATTCAGCCCCAGGGCAAGCTTGAAGGCCATCATCGCCTGTGTGTAGCCGAAACGGGCCATTTCCAGCTGGGGCTTGAAACTTTCCAGATTCACCCGGACGCTCAATGTAGTATACTCGTCCACAAAGCCGAAATTATAGTTGTCCAAAGCCTGCTGGTACCGCTTTTCTATGGCGTTCAGCTGGTTTTCCAGAATCTGTATCTGTTCTTCCTGGACAACCAGCCCGTAGAACTGGCGCTTTATGTTAGTCTCCAGGTCTGCACGGGCCTTCTCCGCGCTTAAAAGCCCTGCTTCATAGTCGAGGACCGTGGCCTTGTAGCCGTACCAGAGCTGTGGGGTGAGGACCAGCTGGAAATTAAGGGCGGCGCCCAGGGTGCCCTGATAGGTTTCGTCAGTCAGGTACTGACCTATAAAGGGCCGGGAAACACCGCCGGCGCTTATGTCAGTGGCAATAAACGCGCCACCGCCCATGGAAGGCACTTCCTCCCGGAGCCGGGTCATTGTCGCGCTGGCACTCACCGACGGCACAAAAACGTTCCAGGCGGTATCCCTGGTGCGTTTCCTGCCCCGCAGGGTGAGGTCTTCCTGTACAAGGCCCAGGTTATTCGCAAGGGCGGTTTCAACCGCTTCATCCACGGTCAAGGTCATGGTGACAGGATCCGGTACCTCCAGAAGTCCGTAAAACCGTGCGTTCATGTCCTGGGCATATACAAAAAACCCTAAAGAACTGCTCACCAGTAAAGCTATTGACATAATGGTATGTTTCACATTCATCTCCTACTGCATTTTCTTTTTTTTGCTTCTATCATGCTGTTCAAGTCCCTGCACCGTACCCGGTCATGCGCGTCAGCCCGAAGGCCAGGCAGGCAAAGACTTCCCTGAAATCCTTGATATGTTCCGTCAAATTTTTATTCGTGTTGATCGTCTGCATAACCCCCCTTACCAGCTGCACCTTGAAACAGCCTTCCAGATAGGTCGGGTCCAGACCATGGGATGTTACAAGGGACCCGCTAAAAACCGCTTCCACCGCCGGGTGGGGTGCAAAATGGAACCCTGCCTTCCGTTCCCGGGGGTGTATGTTCTGAAACCGCAGCCAGTTCAGGAATTTCGCTTTTTTCTCATCCTTTACAAGATACAAAAGAATAAGGAAAAAATAACCATAAAATCTGTCAAAAGGGTTATCCAGCCGGTCCAGCTTTTCCTTCCCGCTGCGGAACAGAAGATCCCGGTATCCGCACAACACCTTGGACAGCATCTCCTGTTTGTCTTTGAAGAGTGAATACAGGCTGCTTTTGGAAATATTCAGCTCACCGGCGATTTTACTGATGCTGGCGTTATGAAAACCTTCCCTGGCAATGACCTGCATGATGGCCTCCAGGCGTTCGTCGGTCTTGGGCAGGTCGGTTTCATCTATATCCAGCCGGGACTCCACCGCGGCGGGAGAAAAGGACCCCGGATCAATCCCCGGAAAAAAACCGTCAAAAAGGGAGGCCGTCATGGCCTTGAGCCCCTCGCTGTTTCCGCCGGTAAACTGTACCCTGTTCTTCCCCGTAACCAGTTCGCACCAGAACAGCATGTGTGTGTAGGCTGTGGTAAGAACCAGGTCGATTCTTTTGTCATCAAGCCCCTGACGGGCAGCCAGGTTTTCAGCGAACACCGCTGCTTCACGCTGAATGACCGACAACAGACGGACATGAAAGGGATGTTCATGTTCCAGAAGGAATTTGGCAGCGAAATAGAAATAGCCCCGGTTCCTGCCGTACAGGGCAAACAGCGCCCCGGCGTAGTCAGAAAAACCCTCCCTGAAATCGGTTACGGAAAGGCGGGGCAGCAGGTCCCTGGTAGCTTTCTCATGGGCCTCTATGTAACATGCGAGCATGGCTTCCATTATCTGGTCCTTGTCGCGGAAATACCGGTACAGGGCCGGCTTGGTAATGCCCAGGGCGGCAGCCAGTGACGAGAGGCTTGTGTGCATGTACATGTCGTCGCCCCAGGTTTTAAAGGCGGCGGCGATAATATCCGCGTTTGTCATGGTCTTCAGCTATCAACTCCAGTTTTCTCGCTCATAAACATGTGTGTCAATTTCAACGGCGGCCTGTTCTGTTACCGAACGATCGTTAACAGAACATACTCAAGGACAAAAAAAAAGTAAAGGGAAACTACCGTTCTAACAGTTTTTTTTCTACTTTTTGTCACCTGTTACACCGATAAATTTGACAAAGGAAAAGAAATATCCACAATTAAGATTAATTACCATTATTACCAAACAGGAGATAAGAAACCGTGACCATCCGATTCAAGTTCATCATACTCATTATATCCATACTGTTGTCCTACCTTATCTCCATTGCCGTCTATGCGGTTACCCAGAACCCTGTCCAGCAGATCGGCCGGGAAAAAGAAACCCTTATTCAGCTGTCCGGCTCCTTAAGCGCCCTTTTGGTAGAAAGTTCACGTCTGGGGACCTTCCCCCTCAAGGCCCAGATAGAGGCTGTCCGCAAGGAAGGGGATAAACTGGACGGAGATTTCTCGGGGATAGACAGCCTTCAAAACCTCAAGAATGCCAACAAGCGCATCCAGGTTTCCTTAAGCAGGATAAAAAGCCAAAAGACTTTCATTGGACTTGCCGTCAGCGACCTGATCGCCAGCGCCGAAGCAGCCGTCCGTGAAATGGAACAACACGGCCTGGATACCGCCGGCAGCGCACAACAGGCATTCGCCCGCCTGGTATCCGGCCGGGCAGCCGGGGGCAATACGGCATACAACCTGTCCCTCATGTGCGACCAGATGAAAACTCTGGACGAGCGCATTGTGTCATCGGCGAAAGTCCTGGAAGACCAGTTCGGAGAAATCGACAAGGAAGTGGCGTCCATACAAACCAGGAGCGCCATATTAAGCGCCGCCATCATCCTCATTGTAATCTCAGCGGGACTTGTCTTCAGTTTTTTCCTTTCAGGCCGTATTGTCGCTTCCATCAAAGGAATAGAAAGCCATATCAAACTGTTTGCAGGCGGCGACCTCCGCCAGGAATTCAACGTCCGCACCAGGGATGAAATGGGTCGCCTTTCCAAAGAACTGAACAGTTTCATCACCTCCCTTCGGTCCATCATCGGACAAATCAAGGTCATTTCGGAACAGAGCATTTCCATTAAAAACAATTTGATGGAGGTATCCACCCATTCTTCTGCTTCCATAAATGAGATGAACTCGGAAATAAACTCCATTCAGTCCCAGATTTCCCTCCTGGACGGGAAAATCGGCACCTCCTCCCAGAAAAGCGAAGCCATCGTGGAAAGCCTCAACAGCCTGGACAACCAGCTGATAGAACAGAGCAGCATGGTGGAGGAAGCATCGTCGGCAATATCGGAAATGGCCGCGTCCATAGAAAACGTCACCAACATAACTGCCACCCGGCGGGAATCCACAAGGACCCTTGTCTCGGTGGCGAAAGACGGCAGCGACCGGCTCCACGAAACGGTGAGCAAAATAGAGACGGTGTACAACAACCTGGATGACGTCAGCAACGTGGCCCAGGTCATCAACGCGATCGCCCAGCAGACCGACCTGCTGGCCATGAACGCCGCCATCGAAGCAGCCCACGCCGGAACCGCCGGCCGGGGTTTCGCCGTCGTTGCCGAGGAAATACGGAAACTGGCCGAGGCGGTGAACGAGCAGTCAAAACAGATAGAATCAGACATCCGCAGTATCACCGAACACATCAAGGACGCAGCGGACATGAGCAAATCAACCATGTCGGCCTTCTCTTCCATTCACTCAGGAATTTCCGCCGTTGACAACTCCTTTGAGGAAATTGCCGCGACCATGAGCGAACTTCACACCGGCAGCCAGCAGATCATAGAAGCCATGGTCCAGCTGCGTGACATATCCGAATACGCAAAAGAGGCTTCCAACACCATTACCGAAAACTCCGACGAATCCAACAGCTCGATCAAGGTCATCAAGGACATTTCCACATCGGTCATCAGCAGCATAGACGAGATCACCGGCGGAATACGGGACATCAACGGACTGATGGGTCGGATCCACGAGCTTTCCAACGCGGTATCTAAAATCAATGAAAACCTGAACAGGGAAATTAACTATTTCACCACGGCATAAAGTCCCCGCGGGGACTAAAAATAGGAGAATTAAGATGACTATCAAGAAATTGTTGTTGTTGACCCTGGCCGTACTTGTCGTTCTCGGCAGTCTTGCCGGCTGTACGCCTAAGCCGCAGAAAGAGGAAATCGTGATCGGCGCATCGCGTCCGGTTACCGGCCCTCTTTCGATTTACGAACAGATGGCCTTCGGCCCCATTTACAAGCTGTGGGTAGAGGAAGTGAACGCCGAGGGCGGTATTTACGTGAAAGAATATGACAAAAAACTGCCTGTACGGATGATCGTCTACGATGATGAAAGCGACATTCAGAAAATGACGGAAAACCTGGAAAAACTGGTCCTTGAGGACAAGGTAGACCTGTTGCTGCCGTCGGCGGGCACCGATATGCTTTTTGCAGCGGCGCCTATTGCCAACGACCTTGGCTACGTACTGATGGGAGCCGAAGGCGGGGCCTCCAAACTGGAAGAAGTTGTCGCCAAACTGCCCTATGTGTTCTCGGTACTCAGCTACTCCACCCACAACCAGGTTCCGGCCCTGGCCGAAATGCTAGCCGCAAACAATATCCGGAAAGCAGCCATCGTCGCCCTTTCGGACCTTCACGGAGATGAGTATTACGCAGCTTCCCAAAAGGCTTTTGCTGCAAACAACATAGAAATCGTCATGAAGGTGAGTATTCCCGTAGGAACAAAAGACCTGATGCCGATCATCACCGACGCCAAAGAAGCAAACGTGGACGCCTTCCTGCTCTACGCGTACCCTGATGAAAATTTTGCCGCCATCGGCCAGTCCATGGCCCTTGGATTCAATCCCAAGGTGTTTTTGGTCGGCCCCGGAGGCAACTTTGAGTTCATCAAGGGCATTTTCGGGCCGGCAGTGGAAGGTATCATGTGCTGGGGAGCCTGGAATGAAAAAGTATCCCCCGAACATAAAGCGTTCGCCCAGAAACTCGTGGCAAAATACGGCGCCGATATCATAGACTGGTGGGGACACGACCTGTACTACGCAAGCCTTCAATTTCTTAAGGCGGCTATAGAAGACACCGGTACCCTGAACCAGGAAAAGCTCAAAGACGCCATCACCTCAAACTCCTATACGACCATCCTGGGTAAAACCTGGTTCGACGAAAAACATTTGTTGGCCATGGAAACCCACTCAGGAGAAGTCGGTCAGTGGCAGAACGGCATCTACGAGGTTGTAGCCCCCGCGGACAAGATAACCGCGAAACCGATCATACCCAAACC
>JAFGQL010000038.1 GCA_016935695.1 Spirochaetales bacterium | reverse complement strand
TCGGCTCTCCCCTCATGACTGAATATCATGATCAGGAGTGGGGCGTTCCTGTTCATGATGAACAACGGCATTTTGAGTTTCTCCTTCTTGAATGTTTTCAGGCCGGATTGTCCTGGTCTACCATCTTGAACAAACGCGTGTCGTTTTCAGAAGCTTTTGACGGTTTTGATGTCCGTGCGGTAGCAGCCTATGGTCCCGAAAAAATATCTGCTTTGTTGGCCAATCCTCTCATTATTCGCAACGCACGGAAGATCCATGCTGCGGTAAACAACGCGAAACGTTTTATTGAGACGCAAAAAGAGTTCGGCAGTTTTGACCGCTATATCTGGCAGTTCACCGGCGGAACTCCTGTTATTAATGCGTGGACATCTCCCGGGGATGTCCCTGTGACTACCGGGCTTTCTGATACTGTCAGCAGTGATATGAAGAAGCGCGGATTTGCATTTGTTGGTTCGACTACCGTGTACGCCCACCTTCAAGCCATAGGCGTTGTGAATGATCATCTTGTCAGCTGTTTCCGTTATGGGGAATGCGCGGCAGGTAACGATCATTAGCAAACAGGAACCCCTAAAAACCGCCATTTGTTCTCTTTAACCTTCCGAGTGGAATGTTTCTTTGTAAATCCCGTGTTGACATAGCATTGTATTAACTTTATTATTTAACCAAAAGGTTAAATAAAACGGGTAAACCAGGTTTGACCCAAGGGGGCTGCTTATGTCTGGCGGTTTGGACAAAGGAACGGAAAAACAAATTCTTGATGCTGCATACAAGGTGATTATACAAAAGGGAAAGCAGGGTGCCCGGATGCAGGAAATTGCGGATGTGGCCGGAGTAAACAAAGCCCTTCTTCATTATTACTTTCGATCAAAAGACAAACTGTACGAGGCTGTTCTGCAGAATGCCCTTACAGAAATATTCAAACATGTAACATCGAATGTGGATTTTTCCCTTCCTTTCAAGGACCTGTTAGCGTCATTCATTCGTAATCATATCCATGCCATACGGGAGGGCGGAGATATCCTGAAGTTTTTCTTATCGGAAGTATGGACAAACAAGGATGAGCTTGTGCCCAAGCTCAGGGAGTTCCTCCAGACCGCAGACGGGTCTTTGCCAAAACTGTTTCAGGCGAGAGTGAAAAAAGCGGTAAAAGACAGGGAAATCCGGAATGTGGAACCTTTTCACCTTCTTATGAACGTCATCAGCCTTGATGTTTTTTTTCATATAGTCGGACCGCTGTTTTTCATGATGATGAATGTTCCCAAGCTGTATCAGAAAAAACTGGAATCCGACCGAACGGATCAAGTAATTGAGTTCGTGTGGGAAGCGGTCCGGTACCGGGAGCGTTGATTATGAAAAGGGCCGCTTTTGTTTATATGCTTCTCACGGTTATGGCCGTTCCCATTTGCAGCCAGAAATATCTCCTGAGTGATCTGCTTGAGCATGCAGTCACGTATGACAGCCGGCTGCAGGAGCTTTCGGCGGTTGCCGCAGCTGCCCGGTTAAGTCTTTCCGACGCAAAAGGCGCCTATCAGCCGCGGATTACCGGAGGCTTCAAAGCTTCTTACCTTTCGCAAATTCCCTCCCTGGATCTCCCGTTTCCTGGCGCTGAACCGGTAGAGATGGGACAGCATGACAATTATTCCGCTTCGGTTTCAGTTCAGCAGCTGCTGTTTTCCGGGTTCGCCCGTTCCCGCACGGTATCTCTCATGGATACTGCCTTGTCCGCGGCGCGACAAAACCAGACTGCCCGGGAAGATGAATTGAAGTTTCTTGTCCTTCAGGCCGCCTATTCCTATCTTCTTGCGGCTTTGTCACTGGAGTCTTTGGAGGCAAGTTATGTTCGTCTTGATCTTAGTTACCAACGGGTAAATTCATTCCGCGATCAGGGGCTTGCCTCGGAACTTGATGTACTGGAAATAGAAGGCAGCATCCACGAATTGGAAGTCAGGAAAGCCTGTGAAGAAGGTGAAATCGAAAGACTGAGAACCTCTCTTCAGGAGTTGACAGGCGCAGAAAATATAGAAGGCATTATTTTTGATGATGCGTACCTGCATATTCCTCCCGGAGTTGCAAACATGCTTTCCGGGGCAGGTTTTGAAAACAACCCCGGACTCATTGGTCTGGAGTTTGCACTGGAGTCAGCAAAGCTGCAAAAGCGGTTGGAAACCGCGGTGTTCTTTCCAAAGGCCTATGCATTCGGAGGATTGACCTACGGTAAACCCGGAATCTCTTCATTTTCAGATGAATGGGAGTTCAATTACAGCGGCGGCATAGAAGTTAGTGTTGACATTTGGAGCGGGGGTGCCCGCCTGAACGCCCTGAAACGCGCAGGACTGAGACTTGAAGAGCTGGATGCAAAGAGAAGCGGACTTGTGGGCCAGCTGGAAGCAGGAAAGAAGAAACTGCTTGAAACACTTGCTGCTCTGGACCGGCAGTACGAAGCCGCGGTTCTACTGTGTACATCCAGGGAAAAGAAATACAACCTGAAACAGCGTTTATGGCAGGCCGGACAGACGGCCACTCTTGAAGTACTTGCTGCTGAACAGGAATTGACCGAGGCGGAGATGATGCAGAAGCAGTTTGAGATCCGCCGTCTGTCTGTTTATCAGGAAGTGCTCAGGCTGCTCAATCAGCCGGTGTGGAAAAAGTAAGGAGTAGAAGATGAAGAGTATGCGCATTTCTTTATCAGCCGCCGTCATGGTTATTCTTCTGGCAGGCGGATGCGGGAGCGAGGGTGCAGAAGATGTGTACACCGGGATTGCGGAAGGGAAGATATATGCAATTTCATCACCCATACATGAGAAGCTTGTGTCCCTTTCGGTGACCGAGGGTGATTATCTTTCGGCCGGTGAGATGGTGGGGCAAATTGACACCCGCGCCCTTGAGCTGCAGCAAAAAGGCCTTGTGTCGAAGCAGGCCCAGTTACTTCTACAGCTTGAAGAACTTGCCATCCAGACCTCCCAGGTGAAGGACACTAAAGAACACTTTTCCGACACATACATAAGAAACCTGGAACTTCTTGAAGCCGAGGCGGTATCCGATCAGACGGTGCAGGATCTGAAGCTGAATGTTGACAAATGGGAACGCGAACTTGAGGGCCTGCTATTAAAGCGTCAGATCCTGATCCGCCAGAAGGAAGAGATCGGGTATCGGATTGAGGAAATGGCGCTCATGATAGAGAAGGGCATATTGGCAAGTCCAGTAGAAGGGTATGTCGATAATGTATATTACTCCGAAGGCGAGTATGTCCCGGCCTTACGGCCTGTAGCGCAGGTCGTGAGTCTTGCCCATGTCTGGTGTTATATCTATGTCCATGAATCGACCATAACCGCTCTAACCCCCGGAATGGAGCTCAAGGCAGTTTCATTGGGAAGAGACCTTGCCGCGCGGATTGAGCACATTAATTCACAGGCGGAGTTTACTCCCAAGGAAGTCCTTACGCCTGATAACCGGTCCGCGCTTGTGTACGGAGTGCGCATAGGAATAGAGAACCCGGACGGTATTCTGAAGATCGGGATGCCGGTGGATATTTATCTGGGGAAATGATGGACGCTCTTGTTACAGCCCGTAATGTGGCGAAATCATACTGTCAACAGACTGCGCTTGACGATATCAGTGTGGAAGTCCCCCGCGCTCACATAACCGGCCTTATCGGTCCCGACGGCGCAGGGAAATCAAGTTTCATGAAAATTATTCTTGGTCTTACGGGAGCCGACGGCGGGAGCCTTGAGTTTTTGCCCCGGGAAGGCCCGGCGGTTTCCGTCTGCTTTGACACTGCTGGAGGCCGGACGGATCAAAGAGCATATGTGCGCCGCCACGTAGGGTACATGAGTGAAGTTTTTTCGCTGTATTCAGACCTTTCGGTAGAAGAGAACCTGCTGTTTTCTTTCAGAATACACAAGGGATCGGATTATCGCTCCCGGGCCGAATGGCTGTACGCATTTAACCGGCTGGAGGGGTTTGCCAATACACGGGCCGGAGCCCTCTCCGGCGGGATGAAACAAAAGCTGGCCCTGTCCTGCGCCCTCATGCATGATCCCGAACTGCTGGTCCTGGATGAACCGACCACGGGGGTCGATCCTTTAAGCAGGAGGGAGTTCTGGTCCATCTTGAAGGAGCTCAAAAACATGGGTGTTACGATCATGGTTTCCACCCCCTATATGGAGGAAGCCCTTGGATGCGACCGTATTGTCCTTATGCACAAGGCCCGTGTTTTAGAGTCTGGAACACCCTTTGATCTGTTAGACAGGTTTCCCGGTTTACTGCTGGAAATACCCGTACGCGAAGGAGCTCCCCAGCTTTTACGCAGAGCTGTTTCCGATCTGTTTCCGCATTTTCCAGTGTATCTTTCAGGACGTAATGTACGGGTAATGTTGCCCGGTGACGGGGAACGGGAACGGGCTTGCTCAACCTTAAGCAAGAATATTTCTCAATCCTTAAAACCTGTAACCGTACTGCCTGGTCTTGAGGATCTCTTTTTAGTAAGAGTCCATGAAGGCGGCGGGCAATGATCCGCATTGAACATCTGGTACGGAAATTCGGTTCGTTCACTGCTGTTGATGACATAAGCTTTTCTGTGGGCAAAGGCGAGGTGTTCGGGTTTTTGGGGGCCAACGGCGCCGGGAAAACAACAACCATACGCATGATGTGCGGACTGCTCAGGCCCACGGCGGGGGATATTTTCATTGACGGTTTGTCGGTGAAAAGTGATCCGGAAAAGGTAAAAAGGCACATTGGATACATGTCCCAGAAATTCTCCCTGTATGCCGACCTGACCCCAGAGATGAACATAGGGTTTTTCGGAGCAGTATACGGGGTGTCCCGGAAAAAAATTGCTGAATCCAAGGAACAAGCGCGCAGGGACCTGGGGGCTTTCGCTTTTTCAAGACCTTCAGGTGAACTGCCCCTGGGATATAAACAGCGTCTGGGCCTTTCCTGCGCGCTGCTTCATTCGCCGCCGGTTATCTTTCTGGATGAGCCTACCTCTGGTGTCGATCCGGGAGGCCGCAGAGAATTCTGGGAAGAGATATACAATATCAGCAGCAAAGGAACAACGGTTCTTATTACCACCCACTTTATGGATGAAGCAGAATACTGCGACCGTATCGGCATCATGAGTTTCGGAAGGCTTATTTGTCTAGATGCGCCATCGGTTATAAAGCGTGAATACGGAGCGGATACTCTTCAGCAGTCGTTCATCCGTGCGATTGAAAAAGACATGGCTAAGGCCGGCGCGGCGGAGGTCAAAGAATGAGAGGCCTTTACGGAATTATCACAAAAGAGTTCAAGCACATCCTGCGGGATTCGCGTACACTGCTTATCCTTTTTGTACTGCCGGTCCTGATGATGGTGCTCTTCGGGTATGCCATGACCCTTGAAGTACGTAACATCCGCCTGATAATAGATGACAGGGATGACAGCGTGCAGTCCCGGGCCCTTGCGGAGAGCTTTACCGGCAGCGGGTTTTTTATTGCAGAGAGCAGGCGGGTGTACGAAAGCCTGAAGTTGTTTCAACGAAGGGAGGGGGATGCGTTACTGACCATCAGTCAGGGGTATGGGAGCGCGCTCGCTCGCGGCGACAGTCCTGCGGCGGGTCTGGATATAGATGCGTCCGATGCAAACAGGGCCATGATCATACGACAGTATGTAATGGCTCAAGCTGCGCGGACACTGGCTTTCGGACAACAACCGGTTCGCCGGGTTTCGTTACATCCCGTCTTTTTATACAACAGCGGGCTGGAGAGCACCTATTTCTTTGTTCCCGCCCTCACTGCCCTGCTGATTATCATGGTCGCCGCGCTGTTGACAAGCCTGACCATAACCAGGGAGAAGGAGCAGGGCACCTTCGACCTGATCAAGATTGCTCCCGTCAGTGCAACGGAGATCATCATCGGCAAGGTTGTGCCTTACCTTCTTCTGTCACTTTTGATAGGCATATTAATTGTCGCCTTCGGCTCACTGGTGTTCAAGGTGCCGCTTGAGGGATCTCCGGCCGCGCTGCTTCTGTACTTGTTTTTGTATTGCCTGACCGGCCTGTCCTTCGGCATGCTCATTTCCACCATAGCCTCAAGTCAGCAGATAGCCATGCTCGTGGCGCTCATTGCCACCCTTCTGCCAACCCTGTTTCTTTCCGGGTTTATATTTCAGATAGAAGCCATGCCGGCGGCGTTACGCATCATCAGCTCCGTGGTTCCCGCGAAATATTTCCTGGTTATCCTGAGAGGTCTTATGCTGAAGGGGAACACCCAGGAAGAACTCGCGTTTCATATAATAATGCTTCTGTCGTTCAGCAGCCTTTTCCTGGTCCTGTCCATTGCGCGGTTTAAACGGTATCTGGAGAAATAGGAAGCCAAAAACATGAG
>JAFGQL010000177.1 GCA_016935695.1 Spirochaetales bacterium | reverse complement strand
GGACGCAGCAGCTTTGTACAGATGCGTCCAGGCAGCAGGCGAATATCCTGGCACTAATGCCGACATTCACGGGCTGGATGACGGTCAGACAGTTTCAATCGGAAACATGGAACTGACACTCATACGGACCGATCACGATACCCCCGGAGCCTCAGGCTTCTTATTAAGGACCCCCGATGGGGTGATAGCTTTCACCGGCGACTGGCGCTGGCATGGAAGACATCCGGAGCGGATTGACCATTTTATAAACGAATGCCGCAAGGCCGGCTGTAACCTGCTTATCACTGAAGGCACCATGATAAAGACCACACCCTGGGGACGCAGCAGGGACCATGTCCGCGAGCAGGAAACAGGCAGTCATTTCTCGTCCATCCTGGAGGCAGCAAAAGGCCTGGTGTACATAAATATACTGGCCAGGAATCCGGAACGTGTCGCGGACACGATCACCATCACACACAGACATAACCGCATCATGGTGATGGATGCTCCAACAGCCCGATTCTGGCATACCGCAGTGAAGAACCAGATTGAAGATCTTGATTGGTATGACAGAAAGGCGGAAGCCTGCATACGGATACTGGAAGACAGAGATTCAGGTCTTCCTTATGAGCCGGTACAATGCAAAGAAATCCATACCAGTCCAGACCGATATGTCTACTACATTTTGCATGAAACAAGCTGCCGGATGGCCCTCATCGAGCCATTCATCACGGATGAAAAGAAAACATCAGTATATTTCCATGCCGACGGAAATCCTCTGACTGATTCTGACCCTGTCCTGCACCAATGGTTTCACCGGTACAGGATTTCATACAGGTATTCCAGTACGGGCGGGCATGCCGATAAAAGCGAAGTAGAAACAATGATCAGCCGGGTCTCTCCCACATCTGTGGTTGTACTTCACAGCCAGCAGCCGACACTGACCGAGGTTGTCGGCTGTAAAAGACATTTTCCTTATCCGGGAGAATCCCGGTATTTAACAGAGTATCTCTGAATAAGGGTTTTACCGCCGACAAGGCGAAAAAAAATACATGTGCTCCCAAGTACAGGGAATACAATGAAAAACAAAGAGGAGAACAGGATGAAAAAAGCATGCGTGCTTGCCGCAATACTCTGTGTGTTGTGTGCAGGCCCTGCGTTCGCAGGGGGACAGGCCGACAGCACCGCGGGAACTGCAGATTATTCCGCAGTGAATTTGAAAAAGAACGGGCCTGTTGAAATCGATTTCTGGCACATTCAGGCAACGATCTACGGTGACGCGGTGAAAGAAATCGTTAAGGAATTCAACCGGGAATATCAAGGCATAATCCAGGTGAATGAAGTATTTCAGGGCAGTTATGCCGACCTGAATAAAAAGATCCGGGCCGCGATACAGGGCGGAGGTCTGCCGACAGTAGCCATGGCATATGAAAACGACACACTGGAATACATGAAAGCCAATGTTATCCGTCCGCTGGATCCCTTCTTTTCCCATCCGGAATACGGTATTCAGCAAAGCGACCTTGACGACATGATCCCTGGCGTGCTTGCCCGTCAGAGAATAGCCCAATATGACGGAAAAACCATGAGTTGGCCCCACGGAAACAGTTCCATGGGAATTTACTACAACAAGGATCTTCTTTTGAAAGCCGGTTACACAAAACCTGCAGCCACATGGGTTGAATTTGAGAAACAGGCCATTGATATCTACAAAAAGACCGGGGTGCCGGCCCTTGCATTCGGGACCGGCCCTTACGGGAACCAGGGCCACCTAATGCTGTGGATGCGCACATTTGGAGAAGAGCCCATAAGTGAAGATGCCAGCAGTGTAAACTTCAACAATAACGCAGCAGTTGAACTATTGCAGATGATGAAACGGCTCCATGAATCCGGCACCATGCCTTTTGTGGAAAACACTGAACAGGAATTCACCAACCAGCGCTCGGTGTTTGAAATATCAACAACCGCCCGAACCAGCACCAAAGCCGATCTGATCGGAACCAGTTTTGACTGGGGCATAACCCTCATTCCTCAGGGAAACCCGGCAACCCCTTCAACAGGTCTTTGGGGCGGTAATCATGTACTTTTCAATACAAGCCCGGAAAAAGAACTGGCAGCCTGGGTTTTCATGGATTATTTTGCAGGTACCAAGGGGCAGGCAATATATGCTGCAATGACAGGCTATTTTCCTGCCAGATTTTCATCCCAGGAGACGGACATCCTCAAGAAGAACTACGAGACCATCCCCCAGAAAGGACAGGCGTTCAAAGAAGTCTTTCCGGCAGCACGGATCACGACTCCCACAGCTGCAGGGAATGCAATTGGCGATGTTGTCGCTGACAATGTGATGGCATTCCTCAATGGCCAATTGACGGCCGGGCAGGCAAGCATAAAGATCCAAAATGAAGCGGAAAAAGCATTAGAACAGTATAGATAAAAAAACCCCCGGCTAAGGATAACCCTTGCCGGGGTTTTTGTTTACTCCGGAAAAGCACTCATGGCTCTTCCAGCTTCAATTACTTATTACTTTTCTTCCTTGTCTTCCACAAGGTCGGTAACCACACACTCGGTTGTCAGGAAAAGGCCTGCTATGGAAGCCGCGTTCTGCAGTGCAGACCGTGTCACCTTTGCAGGGTCAATGATACCGGCCTTGATCATGTCCACCCATTCCATGGTGAGGGCATTGTAACCGATACCTTCCTTTTCATTCTTCGCCCGTTCGGCAATGATGGATCCGTCAAGACCCGCGTTGCTTGCGATGGCTTTAATCGGACCGTCGAGGGCCTGTTTGACAATCTTGAATCCGGCTTTTACATCGTCGGGATACTGCTCAAGATCAACCTTTTCCAGGGCTTTCACCGCTTTGACAAGGGTGAGTCCGCCGCCGGGAATGACTCCTTCTTCTACAGCCGCACGGGTAGCCGACAGGGCGTCTTCCACGCGGTGTTTCTTCTCTTTCATTTCCACTTCGGTAGCCGCACCGACGCTCAGTACCGCAACACCTCCGGAAAGTTTTGCCAGCCGTTCCTGGAGTTTTTCCCGGTCATAGTCCGATGTGGTTTCTTCCACCTGGGCCTTGATCTGGGCAATGCGTGCCTTGATCGCGGCAGCTTTCCCCGAGCCTTCAATAATGGTGGTGTTTTCCTTTTCCACCTTGATGTTTTTTGCCTGACCGAGCTGGTCGATAGTGGTTGTCTCGAGCTTCATGCCAAGCTCTTCGGAAATCACCTGGCCGCCGGTGAGGACGGCGATGTCTTCCAGCATTGCCTTGCGGCGGTCGCCGAACCCTGGTGCCTTGACCGCGCAGACCTTAATGGTACCCCGCAGGTTGTTGATGATCAGGGTTGCAAGGGCTTCGCCTTCGAGGTCTTCCGCGATGATGAGCAATGGTTTGCCGGACTGGGCAACCTGCTCAAGAAGGGGCAACATGTCCTTGAGGGCCGAAATCTTCTTGTCATGCAGAAGAACCAGTGCGTTCTCCATCTGTACGGTCATGTGCTCGCGGTCAGTGGAAAAGTGGGGTGAAATATACCCGCGGTCAAACTGCATTCCTTCGACGATATCCATGGTGGTATCCATGGTTTTCGATTCTTCTACAGTAATGACCCCGTCTTTTCCGACCTTTTCCATTGCATCGGCGATCAGATTGCCGATTTCGTTGTCATTATTGGCAGAAATTGCAGCAACATGGGCGATATCTTCCCGGTCCTTTACCGCTTTTGCCTTTGATTTTATGTAGTCAACAGCGACGGCTACCGCCTCATCGATGCCCCGCTTGATACCCATGGGATTAATTCCGGCACTTACGTACTTAAGGCCTTCCTTAATGACCGAATGGGCCAGGACAGTAGCCGTAGTGGTTCCGTCACCGGCGACATCGTTGGTTTTGGAAGCGACTTCCTTGAGCATACTGGCGCCCATGTTTTCATAGGGGTCTTCCAGTTCTACTTCTTTTGCTACGCTCACTCCGTCCTTGGTGACCGTAGGAGCTCCCCATTTCTTGCCGATGACGACATTGCGCCCTTTCGGGCCGAGGGTCGCGCATACGGCGCGGGAGAGTTTGCCAACGCCGACAAGGAGTTTTTCCCGGGCGGCTTCGTTAAATAACATTTGTTTTGCCATTATCGTTGTTCCTTCCTGATTGCCATTATAAAATTACTGAATAACAGCGAGAATATCGTCCATTCTCATAAGAAGGTGGTCTTTACCGTCGATCTTGATTTCGGTACCGGCATATTTGTCAAAAAGAATTTTGTCACCGGCTTTTACTTTGATAACGTCTTCGTCTGTTCCGACCGCGACAACCACACCTTCTGTGGTCTTTTCCTGGGCGGTTTCGGGAATGATGATTCCCCCGGCGGTTTTTGCTTCATTCACTTTCCGCGAAACAAGCACGCGGTCTCCTAAAGGTTTTACAGCCATCTTATTCTGTCCTCCATACACTAACTAAGAATTTGAGTGTGAAATTGTGTAGTTTGAACATAATGTATGTATACAGCGGTAAAACGTCAACATAAAATCACCCGGAGGGCGATTTTTTTCGGTGCTGGCCTTTTTCATCAACTTTACATGGAAATGCGCTGCGCAAGGTACCTGTACCGCGTGCCATGTATGACAGGAGGGTCTTTTTCATTGTATAATCCGGTACATGCCGTGGTATGAGGAACCATTCTTCACCACATCCCTTACGAGGAGCAGCATCTTGAAACAGTTTCTTGTCGGATTTGACCTGGGCGGCACCAAAATGCTGGCCGCAGTGCTTGATGCCCGTTACATAGTCATTGCCAGGGAGAAAGGGAAAACACCCGCCCAGGAAGGACCCGATGCGGTCCTCAATGCAATACTGTCCCTCATTGAATCCGTCATCGCTGAAAGCGGTGTACCGGGGAATGATATTGCGGGAATCGGTATCGCGGTTCCCGGAACCATCGACAGAAAAAAAGGCCGCATCATCAACGCCCCCAACCTTGGTTTCATTGATATTCCGCTGGGAGAATTCCTGAGCAGCCGTACGGGCTTACCGGTTATGCTGGAAAATGATGTGAACGCCGGGGCCTTCGGCGAGTGGAAACTGGGCGCCGCTAAAGGATTTTCCCATGTAGTGGCCGTGTTCCCCGGCACCGGCATCGGCGGGGCCCTCATCCTCAACGGCTCCCTTTACCGGGGAGCAACGGGAAACGCCGGAGAAATTGGGCATATGATCATCCAGACCGACGGCCCCCTGTGCGGATGCGGCCAGTATGGATGCCTGGAAGCCGTCGCGTCCCGGTCGGCCATGTCCCGTGACGCGGTTCTTGCCGCCGCATCAGGCAAAACACCCCTGACCTACAAGGAATTCGGTACGGACATAAAAAACTTCAAAAGCAAGACGTTTTTATTCGGTCTGAAAAAGAAAGAAAAACCCATTATGGGAATAATCGACCGCGGCGCACGCTTTCTGGGCATAGGCCTCGCGAACTGCGTGAATATCTTCAACCCCGAACTCATTCTTCTGGGCGGCGGTCTGGTGGAGAAACTGGGAAACGACTATGTCAAAACAGCAGAGGACACTATGCGCACCCACGCAATGCCGTCCCTCGCGAAGGCCGTGAAAGTCAGAACAGCCGAACTGGGCGATAACGCAGTATGTATCGGTGCCGCGGCCCTTTTTGCAGAAGAGGCTGCAAAATGACCAGTAAACTGGCGGCAATCATGGACATCGGTTCCACTGCCATCCGCCTCCTTATTGCAGAAATTCATACAGACAGGACCTGGAAAACCCTTGAACAGGCGGCGAAATCCCTCCCCCTTGGACGGGATGCGTTCTCCCGTCAGCGTATAAGCGCCAAAACCATATCAACCGCCGTCCAGATCATCAAAGGCTACCTTGAACTCTGCCGAAGCTGGGGAATTCCTCCAGAGGAAGTGATGGCTATCGGTACCAGCGCTCTACGGGAGGCTGTAAACCGGGATACGGTCCTTGAACGGGTTCGTGTGGCAACAGGTGTGCAGGTATCGGTGATAGACGGCATAGAAGAAAACCGTCTTACCTACGCGGCAGTGGAATACGCTCTCAAACAGGAGCGTAAACAGCTTGCCAGATTCAACTCCCTCATCATAGAAGCAGGCGGCGGCAGCACCGAACTCATGCTGTTAAAGCGGAACAAAATGGTAGCGGCCCACAGTCTTAAAATAGGAACCATCCGAACCAAAACCCAGCTCAGGTCGGGACTTCTTGACCAGACGGTTCTTTCACGGTTGATAAACGAGAACATCGAAGCGGCTAAAACCCGGTTGGACACAGAACTTGAACTCAAAAAAGTCCGGTTCTTTGTGGCAGTCGGCGGGGATGTCCGGGTAGCCGCTGAACACGCGGGGACAAGAGCCGGGAAATTCCATTCCGTGATAGCCAAAGACCGGTTCATCTCCTTCATAGATGAAATGGAAACCATGTCCCCGGAAGCAATTGTCGAGAAACTTCACATCCCCTACAACATGGCAGAACTTTTTGGTAATTCCCTTGTCATGTACCGGCTCTTTCTGGAGGGGACATCAGCCGAAGAAATTTACGTGCCCACCTTGAGTATTCGGGAAGGGGTCATACTCACCAGGTTTTTTACCGCCGACGCGAAGGGAAGTGAACAGCTGGAGGAACAGATGCGCGCTTCCGCCCTCGCAGCGGGGAAAAAATACCTCTTCGATGAAAGCCACGCCCTCCATGTGACCCGCCTTGCGCTTACCATATTTGATTTCCTGAAAGACCAGTACAAAATGCCCCGGAAATGGCGGAACATCCTGGAAATCGCGGGGATACTCCATGACATCGGCACCTTCATCCATACCGCCGGTCATCATAAACACGGCCAGTACATCATTGAGCACACCGAGCTTTTCGGCCTCTCATCCAGGGAAGTAACTCTGGTGGCCAACATCGTACGCCATCACCGGAAGAGGGTCCCTTCTGCTTCCAATATCAGCTTTTATTCCCTTTCGGCCGAAGACCGCATTCTGGTTCTCAAGCTGACGGGTATACTGCGCATCGCCGACGCCCTGGACCGCAGCCACGCCCAGCGGATCAACAATATCAGGGTCAGCGCCGATGATGACTGCATGTACATCGAAAGCGGCTATAATGATGATGTATCCATAGAAAAATCAAGCCTGAAGGCAAAAGCAGATTTGTTCGAAGAAGTGTTCGGACTGGGGGTACGCCTGACATGAAACGCACAGCGGAGTTTTTCAACAGGGAGCTTTCCTGGATAGAATTCAACAAAAGGGTGGTGGACCTGGGCAAACGGAAAGACGTTCCCCTTTTAGAGCGGCTTAAATTTCTGGCGATTGTCAGCTCGAATTTCGACGAGTTTTTCATGGTGCGCGTTGCCAACGCGAAACACCTTGCCGGAACCCAACCGGAGTACCGCTGCCCGTCCGGCATGAGCTCTGCCCGGCAGCTTGAAGCCGTACGCCGGAATATCCGTACTGTTGTTGCCGAACAATATCAGGTGTTCAACACGGAAATACTCCCCGCCCTCGAGGAAGCCGGCATCCGGCATGTGAGTATACCCCAGGCCGACAGGGAGACGAGGGACACTCTGGAACACTATTTTAAGGAACATATATTGCCGGTGGTATCCCCTGTCCGGATAGACAACGACACGCCGCCTCACATATCGGGAGACCGTCAGCACATAGGATTTCAGCTGGTATGCCAGGAAACAGGAGAGACCCATTACGCGGTAGTCTCTGTCCCGGTAAAACAGGAACGTTTTTTCTGGCACAAAAAAGCGGATGGCGATGCACGCTACACCCCTACAGAAGAAATCATTACCACCTTCGGCGCGGCACTCTTTCCCGGCTATACGATTAACGGCAGCGCCCGCTTCCGTATTACCAGAGAAGCGGACATGAACGTTGACGAACAACGGGATGAGGATTTTATGGACGCCATGGAGGAAGTGCTCATTCACAGGACCCGGTCCGCGCCCATCCGCATGGAGTACGCGGGAAAGGACGGAGACATGATCCGTCATCTGGCCGGAGTGTTCGGTGTCGATGCTGAAGACCTGTATCCCGTTGACGGACCGCTGAATCTTAAAGGGTTTTTCGCCTTTCTGGACCTCCCCGGCTTCCCGGGTCTTAAATATCCTGGGTGGGAAAGCACTGAAGTACCGTACCGCGGCGAAGACCTTCTCTCTCTCCTGAAGGAACGGGATCTGCTGCTCCACCACCCTTACCAGTCTTTCAGCACCGTGGAGGACCTCATCCGTTTCGCCGCCGAAGACCCTCAGGTACTGTCAATCAAAATGACCCTGTACCGCACCAGCGGTGGTTCTCCCATTGTCGCGGCCCTGAGAAATGCCGCGCTGAACGGAAAACACGTAACGGTATTCGTGGAACTGAAAGCGCGGTTTGACGAAAAACAAAACCTTTCCTGGGCAACCCATCTTGAAACCGCAGGGGTGATTGTCGTTTACGGTATCGCCCATCTGAAAGTACACGCAAAAATGCTCATCATCATCCGCAAGGAATATGAAGGTATCAGGCGCTATGTACATCTCAGCACAGGCAATTACAACGAATCCACGGCAAAACAGTATACCGACCTTGCACTCCTGTCGTCCCGCGACAGCTTTACCGCAGAAGCGGCAATGATATTCAACGCGATTACCGGCTATTCCAGCGTCCCCGGGCTTACCAATCTGTCCATGGCGCCGACCGGGCTTAAACACCGGCTTTTGCAGATCATCCGCAGGGAGGAGGAAAAACACACACCCCAGAACCCGGGACATATCCGCGCGAGGCTCAACTCCCTGGCGGACCCCCAGGTTATCCGGGCCCTCTACAAGGCCAGCAGCAAGGGCGTACGTATCGAACTGAACGTCCGCGGTATCTGCATGCTGATTCCCGGGGTAAAGGGGCTTTCAGAAAACATAAAAGTTGTAAGCATAGTCGACAGGTATCTGGAACACAGCCGGATACTCCATGTCGCCAACGGCGGCAGCGAAGAAATATATCTTTCCAGCGCCGACTGGATGCCCCGGAACCTGGACCGCAGGGTAGAAATACTCTTTCCCGTAGAAGGCCAGGTACAGCGGCAGCGGATCAAACGGATCCTGGATCTGGCATTCTCCGATACCGCAAATGCCTATGCACTCACCTCCGACGGAACCTACGAGCGCATCAAGCCCGCAAAAGGAGAAGCCCCCCTTCGGTCCCAGGAACAGCTGTGGAAGGAAACCCATGGCAGGGCGCAGAAACATGAACCGGCAGCCGGAGGTGACTTCTCGGTACGGCGAACGCCGCCGGGGGAGTCGCAGTAAGGCGAATACGATAAATCCATTAAACAAGAGAGTTAACCACCAAGGGCACGGAGAAGGCCGGGCGATACTTCTTGACATGTGTGTGTATCAGTTCATAATACTGATAAGTAAAAAAATAATGTCCCGGGGAGATTTTATGAAAGTACATGCATCTAAGTATTCGGTTTCCATGCTATTAATTCTGATCAACTTATCCGGCTGCACAACGGCCCATAAACAACCCGCGATATTCCCTGGAGAAAACTGGCAGAGAAGTACGCCGGAAGCCCAGGGAATGGACTCGAAGATGCTCCTTGACGCATTCAAGCTGATGGACCTGCCGAAGTCGGCGATAAACTCGATGGTTGTCATCAGAAACGGGTATATCATAGCCGAATACTATCGCCAGCCGTATACGAAAGAAACCCGCCATATGATCAACTCCTCGACCAAAAGCTTTACTTCGGCATTGATGGGCATTGCCATCGATGAAGGAATT
>JAFGQL010000037.1 GCA_016935695.1 Spirochaetales bacterium | reverse complement strand
GGCCGGGAAGGACTGGGAAGACATGCCTTCTGCGGGAGTAAGAACCGCCGCGTGGAGCGCGGACGGGAGCATTCTCGAGTTTTCCATAGAGCTTTCTCCCGAAGCATTGAAAGAAGGAATCTTCGGCTTCAATATCGCCCTTGCCGACAATGACGGCGGCGCAAGGGAAACGCAGCTGTATCCGGTGAACGGTTTTAACGACTGTTACCAGGGTATCAACCTTGCGGAGCTCGAGCTTGTTACAAAATAAACATTGTACCGCGGGGTTCGGACAATCCGAACCTCTGCGGGCTTCACTCCCGGCCGCACCTTAAGGTGTGCATGCAGAATATCACGAGTTTCGGGTAGTAGCCGCGGTAGATTTCCTCGAACCTGTTTCTGATGGTCATTCACTCATAGTATACGCCTGTAATCGGAGATCGTTGGGGCCGCATATACATATTACAAAAAAAACTTCTTTTCCTTGACTTAGAGCGGACTCTAAGTTTTATCCTTATATCATAAAGGAGGGAATCAATGACGGATACGGACACGCTGAGCGTTCAGCAGACTGCCGAGAAAACGGGGCTTAGCGGCTACACTCTCAGATATTATGAGAAAATCGGGCTTATAAACCCGGTGCGGCGTTCCGCCGGCGGACAGCGGCTGTACTCGAAGAACGATCTTGAGTGGATAGGGTTTCTGCAGCGCCTCAGGTCCACCGGGATGTCTGTCGGGCTTATGGTCGAATACGCAAGATGTTGCGGCGAGGGCGACGAAACTTTTGACAGGCGGCTTGCGATAATGAAAGAACACAGAGCCCGGATCTTGGGAAAGATGGACGAACTCAAGAGTTTCCTCTCCGCCATAGAATGGAAAATCAATTATTACACTGAACAAAAGGAAAAACGGTAAATGATGAACAGAGAAATGCATGTACTGAAAAGAACAACGAGCGCCCTTGGTATGGGCTGCTGGGCTGTAGGCGGCGAATGGACTATATTCGGCGCTCCTGCCGGTTGGGGGAAAACTGATGACGCGGAGTCTATAAGAGCCATTGAAGCTGCCTACGACAGCGGTATACGGTTGTTCGATACGGCCGCGAATTACGGCGTTGGTCTGAGCGAAGAGCTGTTAGGTAAAGCCCTCGGGGGAAAACGGAGGGAGTGCGTCATATCTACCAAATTCGGTTTCAAGCTGGAACATGAATCGAAAAACGTGTCCACCTACGGAGAGCGCATGGAAACCTCCGATGTAAAAACCCATATAAAAAGGGACTGCGAGGAAAGCCTCAAACGCCTGAAGACGGATTACATCGATGTGTATTTTTTCCATATCTGGGATTATGATAAAACCCTCGCTCAGGAACTCGTACGGGTTCTGGAAGACCTCGTGTCGGAAGGGAAAATCCGGAGTTTCGGATGGAGCACCGACGATGTAGAGCTTGCATCGCTATGGACAAAAAGCGCGGGATATTCTTCGGTGCAGTTCAATTTGAATGTTTCCTTCGCGGCCGACGAAATGCTCGGTTTGATCGACAGAGAAGGGCTTAACGGGTTCAACCGGGCGCCCCTGGCGATGGGGTTCCTTACCGGAAAATACAATCAGGATTCTGTTTTTTCCGCAACTGACAACAGAAACAGCGAATGGGTGAAAGATACGTTCAGAAAGCCGGTTCTTTCAAGAATAGACAGTCTCAAGGAAGTGCTTACCTCCGGGGGCCGTACCCTTGCCCAGGGTTCTCTGTCGTGGATCTGGGCTAAAAGCCCGAATACGTTTCCGATTCCGGGGATCCGCACGGAAGCTCAGGCGAAAGAGAATGCCCGTGCCATGGAGTTCGGTCCTTTCTCGGATGCCCACATGAGACAGATCGACGAGATTCTGGGCTGCACGGGTTCATAGATCCGCGGAAATCAGGCTTATCTTTCCTCGGCCCAGCATACCACCGGTTTCCGTGCCGCCAGAACTTCGTCGACACGGCCGACCGGGGTATTCCGGGGCGCCGCGTGGAGTTTCTCCGGGTTTTGTCCGGCATCGGCGACGATCTGTTCCATCACTTCGCAGAAACTGTCCAGGGTTTCCTTTGTTTCCGTCTCGGTGGGTTCTATCATCAGGGCCTCGGGGACTATGAGGGGAAAGTAAATAGTGGGCGGGTGAATGTCCTGCTCTATGAGGGCTTTCGCAATGTCCAGTGCGCTTATGCCGAAACGCTCCTTCAGATGTCTGGCCGACAGTACAAACTCGTGTTTGCATACTCCGGGGTACTTCATCCAGAAAAGGTCTTTCAGGCGGTGCCGAAGATAGTTGGCGTTCAGCACCGCGTGTTCCGAAGCAGCCCCAAGGCCCTCGGCCCCCATGGTCAGTATATACGCGTAGGCCTTGACCATGACGGCCGTGTTTCCGTAGAAACCGGCAATGCGGCCCATGGTGCGGGGGAGTTCCTTTTCTCCGTACAGGCAGAAACCGTCCTTTTCCCGTGAAATGCAGGGGACAGGAAGAAAGGGTTTCAGTCTTTCCTTTACCAGTACGGGACCGGCTCCCGGTCCGCCGCCGCCGTGGGGGGTGGAAAAGGTTTTATGCAGATTCAGGTGGACCACATCGAAACCCATGTCCCCGGGCCTGCACTTGCCCATTACCGCGTTCAGGTTGGCACCGTCATAGTACAGAAGCCCGCCTGCGCCGTGAACTGCCTTGGCAATGTCGCTAATCCGGGTTTCAAACAGCCCCAGGGTGTTAGGGTTGGTGAGCATGACTCCGGCAAGGGTGTTGTCGCAGTATGTTGAAAGCAGATCCAGGTCAACCAGACCGTCGGGACCAGACGGCAGTTCAATGACCTCGAACCCGGCAATATGGGCCGATGCGGGATTGGTGCCGTGGGATGAATCGGGAACCAGGATTCTGGTCCGGTGTTTTTCGTTGCGGCTGTTGAAATACCCGCGGAAGAACTTCATGCCTGTGTATTCGCCGTGGGCGCCGGCGAAGGGCTGCAATGTGCCTGCGTCCATGCCGGTAATTTCGCACAACATGGAGAGGAGACCGTGCAGGACAGCGAGGGTCCCCTGGACGGTGTCGGCCGGCTGGAGGGGATGGGCGCCGGTGAATCCCTCTAAAGCGGCCGCGTCTTCGTTCCTTTTGGGGTTGTATTTCATGGTGCAGGAGCCCAGGGGATAAAACCCCAGGTCCACGCCGAAATTCCTCCTCGACAGGTTTGTGTAATGGCGGACCACTTCGACTTCGCTCAGTTCGGGCAATGCCGCCGGTTCTTCCCTGGCAAATTCCCCGGGGAGAGAGCCTGCATCGGGTACACTCGGGTCGAATACAGGGCGGAAGCCCCTTCCGGGCCTGGAACCCTCAAAAACAAGGGGAAAGTTCATGGCGCTGCCTCGTTCACGGTATCCTTCATGACGCTGATGAAACGGTCCAGGTCATTCTTTGTGTGTTTTTCTGTGGAGGCAATGAGAATGGTCCGGGGATCTGCTTCCGGTACAAGGCGGGTGAGGGGTACCCCCGCGAGGATGTCCCTTTCTGCAATGTGCCCGACCGCTTTTTCTGCGGCCATTGGGAGGGTGAGGGCAAATTCGTTAAAGAAGGGGCCGTTTCCGTAACGGCGCACCCCGGGAAGCGCTGAAAGGCGCTCAAGGAGGTAATGACTGTTCCGGCGGCACTGCTCTCCGGCGGCCCTGAACCCTTCCTTCCCCATACTTGCCAGGTAGATGGTGGACGCAAGGGCGGCAAGGGCCTGGTTTGAACAGATGTTTGATGTGGCCCGCTGCCGTTTTATGTGTTGCTCCCTTGCCTGCAGGGTCAGTACGAAGGCCCTTCTGCCCTGGGTATCAACCGTCTGGCCGACGATCCGGCCGGGCAGTTTCCGGAGCAAGGCCGCCGTAGAAGCAATATACCCTGATGTCGGTCCTCCGAAGTTCATGTCCAGCCCAAGGGTTTGAGTGTCTCCCACGGCAATGTCGGCGCCCCAGCGTGCCGGGGTCCTGGCCACCGAAAGACTCATGGGGTTTGCCGCCATGATGAACAGCCCGCCTCGTTCATGTACCGACTCGGCGAGTCCCCTGTAATCCTCCAGGATACCGTAAATGTTCGGACTCATGACCAGAAGGCCGGCGGCCCCCTTTTCAAGCTCCCTGTCCAGGGCATGTTCATCGAAGGTTCCCCGGTTTTCCGGGATGATGTGTATGTCGGCATCCAGATCGGCGAAATAGGCCTTGAGTACCTGAAGGGTAAAGGGATGGACGGTGCCGGAAACTATCAGCCTGTTGGAGCTTTTTGATGTGTTCAGGGCCATTGCACAGGCCTCCACCGCGGCGGTCGCGCCGTCGTAAAGGGAGGCGTTGGCGGCTTGTAATCCTGTCAGCCGGCAGATCATGGTCTGGAACTCAAAGATACCCTGGAGTATTCCCTGGGAGATTTCCGGCTGGTAGGGGGTATAGGCTGTGTAGAACTCGGCGCGGGAAACCAGATGTTTCACCACTGCCGGTATGAAATGATCGTAACAGCCTGCCCCGGCAAATACCAGATCGAAGGTCCTGTTCTGTGCTGCAAGGGAAGCCATGTGGCGGGAAAGTTCCATCTCGCCAAAGGGGCCGGGCAGGTCGTAGGGCTTTTTCTGGCGTATGTTTTCCGGAATATCGGCGAACAGCTCACCGATGTCCGACATCCCCATGGCTGTGAGAATGGCAGAGACGTCACCTTCTGTGTGAGGAAGGTAGGGATTGGGTATGAGGTTCACCGATATGCTCCCCGCCTTTTTATGTCAGTCCTGGTTGTCTGCATCAACCAGGGTCTGGTACCCCTGGGCGTCGAGGAGACCGTCGAGTTCTGTCGGGTCGGTCATTTCAAGGGCAAAGATGAAGGTGCCGTGGGCGTCCTGGTTGATGGTTTCCGGAGCGTCTTCAAGGCTGTTGTTCACCTTGACTACAGTGCCGGACACCGGCGCGTAGATTGCGCTGGCGGCCTTGACCGACTCTATGGTGGTAACCTCGTCTCCTTTGGAGACAGCGGTCCCGGTTTCCGGCAGTTCTACAAAGACAATTTCACCCAGTGAGTGCTGGGCGTGTTCGGTAATTCCCACATAGACAATCGAACCCTCGGTCCTTGCCCATTCGTGGGATTGTGCGTACTTCCTGTCCTGGGGTATAGCCATCGTTTCCTCCAAAAAAATACGGGTGTTGTTGCGCCTGTGTCAGTCCGTTGTGCTCACAACAGGCTTTTTGTAAAACGGCGTCGGTGCGATACGCCCTTTTTTACGGGTACCCCGGATATCGACTTCCACGGTGTCTCCCGCTCGGGCCCGGCCTGTTTCAAGGTGCGCGAGGCCTATGAACGCCTTCAGGCTGGGGGAGGCAGTGCCGCTGGTTATCTCACCTATAAGGGTTCCGTCTTTATACACCGCATAGCCCGTCCTGGGAATACCTTTTTCTTCCATGACGATGCCTTTCAAGACTCTGGACGCCCCCTGTTCCCGTTGGGCGAGCAGGGCTCCGCGGCCGACGAAAGGTTTACTGAAATCCACAAACCGTGTAAGGCCGCTTTCCAACGGCGTGGTCGAGGGTGTCAGCTCATGGCCGTAGAGGGGCAGGGCGGCTTCCAGACGCAGGGTATCCCGGGCCCCGAGTCCGCATGCCAGACCGCCCGCAGCGGTTACCTGGCTTAAAAACAGGTCCCACAGCTGAATGCCCGCCACCGGTCCGGAAGGGGCAGCGGCGGTGTTCAGGTAGATCTCGAAACCGTCTTCACCGGTGTAGCCTGTCCTGGATATGACGGCCTGGGCATCCAGGAGGGTTCCTTCCTCAAAGCGGTAATATGGCAGGTCTTCCAGGTCTGAGAGGTCAAAGGAATGGTTGCCGTAGAGCTGCTCCATGGTGGTGGTGAGTATGTCCATGGCCAGGGGCCCCTGGAGGGCGATCTGGACGAAAGCATCGGAGAGGTTTTCAATTACCAGATGCCTGAAGTGTTTTTTCAGAAGGGGATTGTCTTTGCTGATCCAGCCAAAATCCGTGTCTATATTGCCGGCGTTGACTACCAGCAGAAACTCTTCGGAGCTTTGTATGTATAAAAGAAGATCGTCGATGATACCGCCGTCTGTGTCGCACATGGGGGTGTACACACAGGTCCCCGGTTCCTTTCCTTCAAGTTTTGCAGGCAGGAGCTGGTCGAGGAAAGAAAAGGCGTCGCTGCCGGCAACACGGATTTCACCCATGTGGGACACGTCAAAGAGCCCTGCTTTTTCCCGTACCGCCAGATGCTCCGCCCGGATGCCGCCGCCGAACTCCAGGGGCATTTTCCATCCCCCGAATTCAGTACAGCGTATTCCCGGCATACTCTTATAGGCGGAATAGAGAGGAGTCGTTTTCAATCGTGGACCTCCGGTGCCGCAGTGTACGTATTGTTCCAAACGGTTAAACCATTATACTGCGATTTCCTCCGGTATGGAACAAGGAACACTGGTAAAACTCGCGAAGTACAAAATGAATCAACTCCTGCCAAGGAAATCCCATTTACTGAATAAGCTGAGCTGTAAAGAAATCGAATTGTCCCACTCCGCTGCCCTTGTCACCTCCGTACACTCTCGGGGGTAATGTAAAGGCGGGGCTGTCGTACATGAATACCGCATCCGCCTGAACCGGGGCCGCTGCCCCGTATTCATAGGAGACACGGAACAAGGGTGCCAAGGTGCCGTTGAAAAAAGGCTCTATGAAAAAATAGTTTTCATCATTTGCGTAGGGCAGGTCCGCGGTATACACTGCGGGGCCGGAAAGCTCGTTATTGTTGAATCCGAATACCAGGCTCCGGACGGCGCTCCTGTCGGTCCACGCGCCGGCGCCGTAGAGGACGATCATGTCCTGTGCGAAATTGATTCCGAAAGACCTGGAGTAATTTTCCCACCGGTATTCTATCAAACCGGCAAGGCTGCCCAGGGATCCCGTTTCCCTGTAGGCGTCGACCGAGGTCCAGGCGCCGGCGGACAGGTCAAAGACTTCCAGGACATGGTATTCTTCCTGGCCACTGCTCATGTATGCATAATGAACAGCCACGAG
>JAFGQL010000003.1 GCA_016935695.1 Spirochaetales bacterium | reverse complement strand
GAGCACACAGAAAACTGCAGGAACGACAACACAAGGGGATCTGTCCGGCGTGCGAACCAGGCAATGGACAGCATATGAAGGGCCCAGAATACCGCGCTTACAACCACGAGAGCATCCCCCGGATGGATGCGGAACTGCTCGTTAACGCTCAACAGATACAACCCGGCCGTGGAAAACAGTATGGCCAGCATACGGCCCCTGCTTGAGCGGTGACCAAAGAACCTCCCGATGAAGGGGACAAACACCACGTACAGGCCGGTCACGAAACCGGCGTTTCCCGCAGTGGTGTACACAATACCCATCTGCTGAAAGCTGGAACCAAGGAAAAGACACAGACCGCTTATGGTCCCGCCGGTAAAAAGGATGCGGAGACCGGACGCCGGCTGCGCGTTCTTCTGCCGACGCGCAGCCCTGCGGACAAGTATAAGCGGTACGAGTGATACGGCTCCGAGGGCAAAACGGATGCCATTGAACATGAACGGACCCAGATGGTCCATGCCCATCCGCTGGGCGACGAAAGCCAGGCCCCATATCACTGCAGTAGAGAAAAGCACAAGATCAATAAGAAGAGTCCGCAGGGGTGTCCGTTCCGTCACGAGCCAACTATAGCACAGGTACAAATTGTTGATAACAGTCCTGTATTCGGTTATCTTATAAAAGAGAAAAGGGACGGAATTCTACTTTTAGGAGAGGAACAGATGAGCGAACATATCGAAACCTTGCTGGACTTTCTTGTCGAAGCCAAACATCAGACCTATGCCTCAGGCCGCAAACCCGACCAGGGTAGCAGGGTAGATGAGCTTACATTTACCTATGAAAACGACGGCAGTTATACTTATCACGACGGATACATCGGAAGCGAACGATTTATCGGCCAGGAAGTAATCCTGCTTCAGACAAAGACAATTTGGGGAATGAATTATTACGGTTCCATGCTCGTCGACGCAATCCCTGAAGAGTTCTCCCATTTCTTAAAAACAGCTCTTTCCCTTGTTTCCAGGGACAACCCCTTCCGCGGTCCGAACACACTGGAACGGGGAGACTTCAGTTACCACTCCAGCTGGACAGGTAATCTTGAGCAGTTCAGGGGAGAGGAATACATCACCTTTGACAAGGCGCGTATTTACGAATTGTTTTTCCACGGAGGCGTTATTTCCTGAAAACCTCACTTGACATGTAAACTGTTTTCAGGGTAAGTTCATGCCACGATTAAGGGGGCGTGGCGAAGATGGTTATCGCGCCGGCCTGTCAAGCCGGAGACCGCGGGTTCAAGTCCCGTCGCTCCCGAACTTTTCCCCTTATATTCCCTATATGTTATGAAATGTAAAATAATTTTTTCATGCCCGGTTTGATCCCACAACTGGGCACTGCTGTTTTCCGTCCGTTGTGTTTAAGTTGTTTTTCAGTCTTTTGTATTTCATCCTGCGGCAGTACCGCGCGTTCCGAAAGGGTGCATTTACGACAGCCGGATAATGTTTCCCATGAACCCTTTTATTTCCTCTGCCGCTGCTTCCAATGCCTCATGGGCGCCCACTGTTACCGATATACCCTGTTTCTGAAGCCTTTCGCGTATTCTCCGCGCGCATGACTTTATGTCCTCAACGGTCGCCTCGGTTATCCAGTCATGCTTTTGCTGTCGCATCGCGTCGTCTATTCCGAAGAGGTCCCTGCGAAACCCGATCATGCTCTGCTCACCCGGCGACAGGGGTTTGAACTCTTTTCCCAAAACAGCAATCTTGGCTTTCTCCAGGGACGCGTCGGTCACACGAAGGGCAACATCCTCCAGGGATTCGGCAAAGGCGCCGTAGGTCCGTGCGACATGAGGGTCCCGGTATGATCCGAAGGTGAATACCCCCTCGGTGCCGTTTACAGAAGCGAAAGCGCCGTAGGCACCGCCCTGCATCCGGATTTTCTCCCACAGCTGTTCGGTCTTCAGAAGATGAGTCAAAAGGACCTCATGAGCGTAGGTCTGCTGGGTTATGTATGCTCCCTCGACCGCCGCCGCCACGTAGTTAACTGTGCTTGGAACCGAAAAGGCCTCACAGCCAGGTCCCTGTAAAACTGAAGGCAAGTGATGCCCGGGTTCGGCCGGCCCGCCTTCCGGCAGCGCGTCAAAAAGTACAGAGAAACCGTTTTCTCCCGCATGGACATGCCCTTCCTCGCAAGTAAGGTTCATTGACAGACCTCTTGTCGTCAGAAGAACTTCCTTTAATTGAGCAAACACATCCACGACCTCATTAATCCGGTCATCGATTGCGTCGGCGAGTTCATTTATAAACAGGTACTGGGAAATACCCCTCCACTGCTCTTCCCGGAATATAACCGGCGAAATGCAGCTGGAGGCCCGCAAGAGTGCAAAGGAATGACCCGCAGAAACAAGGGAAGACCTGAGCTCATTCCGGTATTCAATAATCAGGTCCCTGATCCGCTTTTTATCATCTATCCTTGACCGGGTGAGAATATCGGCGAGGAAGGCAAGGACCTGCTCGTATTTGTCGTGAACAGCCTTGGCCCGTATAAAGAAATACGCCCTGGGTGAGTTGATTTTCATGTTGTTGCTGATCTCTATGAAGGAATACAGCCCGCCCGAGATCAGGGAAAGCCTGGTAGCCGCCTGATCATAGGTCAGATCGCCGACACCAGTAGATGTGAGAACCTTCGCGAAAAAGGGCAAAAGGAATTCCTGTTCACGGTTCAGGGACGGCACTTCAAAGGCGAGATCTGCATACAGTATACCGTTGGTAAATACTTCGTGAGTAAAAAACGGCCTTCCCCGCAATTCGTCAATCCTGTTATCGATAGTACGTACGGTTTTGGGGATATCGCTCAAGGAAAGAGAGGGTATCGTCCGGGAGGCCTCAGGCGTATCCAGTGTCTTTTGGAACAGATCAAAGGCCCTCATGTCTGCGGCAATTTCCTCAACAACACCGTCAACGAGACTGCGGGTCTTCTCTTCTCTCCATACACGATGATCAGCATCTTTCTTTTTCTGAAAAGTCGGCGAAGGTTCAACGGTCACAACAGAAAAATGGGTGTTGCGTATAAGGAAATCTGTTATGAGTTTCTCGAAATACCGCTTGTCCGCTGCATAGCGGCGCTTAATCTCGTTCATATGGGCGGCAAACCCCAGGGTCGCATCCGGCGGCAGCCCATGAAGCCACCCGCGCAGGGATTTGCCCATAAGCCGCAGGCCAAAGGGAACACCGCCCTTGATTTCCCGGTTTCTGAACTCAACCCGGTTCACCGAGCCGTCGATGATGTCCTGGTCAATACCCTTTTCTACCAGGCTTGAAAGCTGTTCAAACACATAGGCGACAAAGGCGTCCCGGTCAGCGGTTTCGGCACCCCGGACACCGAGGGTAAACACAAGATCCTGAAGATCTGTATCAATCCCGCAGGCAGGTGACAGGTCCTCACCGTAAGGAGACTCATAAAGGGCTTTATACATGGGTGAACCCTGATTACCCAGGAGTATTTCCGACACAAGTTCAAAGGAGAGGACCTCAACCGGGTCTGTCAGGGGAACCAGTCGCCAGTTTACGGTAAAACTGGTTTTCTCGCCGGCGTCTTCTCCTGATGGCCCTTCAAAAAACAGCGTTTTTGGTTCCGTCCACTCTCTTTGGCGGGGAATTTCAACAGGGGGCTGGGCGGGACCTGCAGATGCCAGATAGGATTCCAGCCGGGAAAGGGTTTCACCGGTAGGGATGTCGCCGTATAGAAACAACCGTGTATTGGACGGATGATAATACCGCTTATGAAAGGCAAGGAAATCCTCGTAGCGTAATTCCCTGATGGCTTCCGGGTCTCCGCCGGACTCAAACCGGTAAATGGAATCGGGAAATAAGGAACGGAAGCTATGGTCGGCCACCGCAGAATCAAATGACGAGGTTGCGCCCTTCATTTCGTTATAGACGACGCCGGTTACCTCAAGAAGCCCGTTCTCGTCAAAAAAATACCGTCTGCCTTCCTGATGGAAGATTTCCTTCTTCAACAGCGGTTTGAATACCGCATCCGCATATACAGACAACAGATTGAAATAATCTTCTTTCACAGGACTGGCGGCAGGATAGACTGTCTTGTCCGGATAGGTCATGGCATTGAGGAAGGTGTTCACGCTGCCCTTCATCAGGGCAAGAAAGGGGTCTTTTACCGGAAAGCTCTCAGACCCCGCGAGGACCGCGTGCTCAATAATGTGCGCCGTCCCCCTGTCGTCTGACGGCGGGGTTTTGAACACGAAGGCAAAAAGGTTTTCCGTGTCATTGTTATGAACATGGTACACATCCATACCCGTTGGCCGGTGGATCAGCCGGATGCCGACAGAAGAATATTCATCGAGGGAATCCACCCCTGTCACTTCAAAGGATCCTATGAGCATGCCGACGGTGTATTTCATATTCATGCAGCCTTCGTATGCACCGGTTATTCGGTATCTTTCATGGACAGGGCAATACGTTTCCGGTCCTTGTCTATTTCAATAACACGCACTTTTACCTGCTGGTTAACCTTTACCACATCATGGGGATCCTTTACGTAAAAGTTTGCCAGTTCACTGATATGGACCAGCCCGTCCTGGTGAACGCCGATATCCACGAAGGCGCCGAAATTAGTGACGTTCGTCACCACTCCGGGCAGCACCATACCTGTCTCCAGGTCTTTAATGTCATGAACGCCGTCGGCAAAGGCAACAGGATCAAACTCTTCCCGGGGGTCGAGTCCCGGCCGTTCCAGCTCGGCAATGATGTCCTCAATGGTAACAAGCCCCGTTTCCTCGGTCACATAGGCTGAAGGATCAATCTTTTTATTCAGACCGGCATTCCCAAGAAGCTCACCGGTGGTACAGCCCAGATCTCCGGCTATCCTTTCCACAAGTGGGTAATTCTCGGGATGTACGGCGGTACGGTCCAGGGGGTTTTCGCCGTTTCTGATACGGAGGAAACCGGCGCTCTGTTCGAAACTTTTTTCGCCGATTCCCGCAACCGAAAGCAGTTCATCCCTTTTTTTGAAGGGCCCGTTGGCCTCCCGGTATTCCACAATGGCTTTCGCGGTTTTTTCCGACAAGCCGGAAACATATTTCAGCAGTTCGCGGCTTGCGGTATTCAATTCAACACCCACGGCATTCACACAGGAAACAACCACGTCGTCCAGAGTTTCCTTCATGGCTTTCTGGTTCACGTCATGCTGATACTGGCCAACCCCGATGGATTTGGGATCAATTTTCACCAACTCGGCAAGGGGGTCCATCAAGCGCCGTCCAATGGAAATAGCGCCCCGTACGGTAACGTCAAAGTCGGGGAATTCTTCCCGGGCTACGGGAGAAGCCGAATAAATGGACGCCCCTGCTTCATTCACCATGACCACGGGAATATCCAGGGAGAGTTCCCTCAAAAAACTGAAGGTTTCCCTGCCGCCGGTGCCGTTCCCCACTGCGACAGCCTCGATTTTATACTTGCGGATATAGTCACGGATTTTCGTCGCCGCCTCGTCTGTTTTCCTGCGCGGAGGCAGGGGGTATACCGTATCGGTGTGTATCAGCTCGCCCTGGGGACTCAAGCACACAAGTTTGCATCCGGTCTTCAATCCCGGATCCAGGGCAAGAACCGCTTTTTCTCCTAATGGACTGGTGAGCAAAAGCTCCCTCACGTTCCGCGCGAACACATCTATGGCTTCCGCGTCGGCTTCCTTTTTGAGCTTGTTCTTCATTTCATTTTCCAATGACGGGGCAATGAGACGTTTATAGGCATCCTCTACGGAAATGCCGAGTTGTCTGCCTGCTTCGTTTTCCTGGTGAACAAAGCCCTTTGTGAGCATTTGTACGGCGGTTCCTTCATCGGGGCGGATATGCAGGGTAAGATACCCTTCCTCTGCGCCCCGCAGGGCCGCCAGAACCCGGTGGCCGGGAACGCTGGCTACATGTTCACTCCAGGAAAAGTAGTCCCGGTATTTTCCCGCTCGCTGCTCCTTGGCCTTGATAACAGTTGTTGAAATGACCGCGTCCTCTTCAAAAAAGTGGCGCATATCCGCACGGACCATCGGATCTTCGCTGATCCACTCGGCAATAATGTCCCTTGCGCCGGCGAGGGCGTCTTCCAGGGTAAGGACCCCTTTTTCCTCACTGACATATTTGACTGCCTGTTCATCAAGATCGTCGCTTTCAAGATCGTAAATAAGGTGAGCCAGGTCTTCCAGGCCCTTTTCACGGGCGATAATCCCCCTGGTCCGCCGTTTTGGTCTGAAAGGAAGATATATGTCTTCCAGTTCCGTAAGGGATTTCGCGTTTTTGATGCGCGTTTCAAGTTCTTCATTCAGCTGACCGTGATCAGTCATGGATTTAATAATCGCGGCCTTCCGCTTGTCAATGGCTTCCAGCGACTTGAGCATGTCACGTATGGCGATGATCGCCACTTCGTCAAGTCCGCCGGTGGCCTCTTTACGGTACCGTGCGATAAACGGGACCGTTGCTTCGTCTTCAAAAAGACGCACAACCGCGGAAACCTGATGGGCTTTCAGCTCAAGGTCTGCCGCGATTGATTCAATATACTGGTTATTCATCTATTTATAGTCCTTCCCTGGTTAATTTTGCGAATTTCAAATTTGTAAACATGATTGTTGCTGTTTTAGAATCATGATAAGGGGCTCCAGATTAGCAGGAATGGCCCTTAATTGCAATGCCTTGCCGGAAACGGGGCTTCAGGATCCCTGAATCTGATACGACTTGACTAAACAGAGGTTTTGAAAGTATGCTCATATCCGTTCCACCGGCTTGTAGTTACACCGGCCGGATGCGACGGGGGTGTAGCTCAGTTGGCTAGAGCGCGTGAATGGCATTCACGAGGTCATGGGTTCGATTCCCACCACCTCCATACAAGTGGCAATGAGCAGTAAAAACGATAGTCAAGGCAGCATGTTCTCTGGGGATATAGACCCGGATATCGCCGAACTGATGGGAATCGAATCATCTTCCGGTTCTCCGAAGCCGGAGTATTCGGATCTCTTCGGATCCAACGGAATTTCAGTTGACCAGGAATCCCGGGAAGAAATCGACCTCACAAAAAAGCATTTCACTCAGATCACCAAATACGAAGAGGCGCCCAAGCCGTTTTTCAAAAATCCCAACTTTTACAAGACGGTCCTGTCGGACACAGGTGACGCGGCACAGCGTTTCCACAAGTACCTGTCCGATTACCTTGCAACCGAAGACCTGAAAGAACGGGCCGTTTACCGGGGAAAGCTCATTCCGGCCTACTGGAACGTGATCGAACAGATCGCCATGAGGGCATACGAGGACCTTCCCCTGCCAAAGCAGCTTGTGCTGCGTTTCGGGGTTGTCCTCCCCAAACTCATATCGGCGGAACAGCAGAGCATCATAGCCCGTATTGTATTCAACAATGAGTGGGACGAGCCGGTTCATTATGTCGACGAGTGGCTTAAAAAAATCGCCACCGGCCAGATTGCCAATTCCGCCACAGATGAAACAAAACCGATCAAACGTAAAGAAGAACACAAGATCCTGTCCAAAGTGGACCAGACCCGCGGGCAGCGTGATTTCCAGGTAGGCGTCATTGCGCGCAAAACCGAGGAAATGATGTCCATCGAGCGGCTTTTAGGCAGATCGTGCCAGCAGCTGTCGGAACACCCAAACAGATCGGATTTTCCCCAGCTCAAGCGTTCCTATTCGGCGGACCAGCAGCGCATACTCCAGGACTGCATGAACTATGTACGGGAACTGGGCAACATTGACCGGGACCTGACCCGGGAATGGAAAAAGCTGGAAGAGCTCCAGCACAACCTCCTGAGCATTCAGGGCAAGGCTGAAGATATCGGGGTAACAGCAACAGTAGACAGTGACGCCCTCCATGTGGAATTCAACACCGTGCGGCAAATGAGTAAACTCTGTGTCGGCAGACAGGGCAACCACATGCCGGTGCTTATGAAAAACTACTTCCGGTCCCACATCCGGGACATCGGTACCAGGGAAAACATCATCGCGTACATGGCCCAGATCGAAGCCCTCGACCCCGAACTATTCCTTCGTACCTTCAAGCGGGAAACCAACCGTATTGTTCCCCACGTGATCATCATCCCCTGTTACGGCGAACGGGGCGTATGCTGGGAACCTTTTGAGCGCTTTAACAGGGCCACCAGCCGCGGAAGAATCGCAGTGCCCATGTTCCCGAAAGACCTTAAAATCGCTGTCATCGCCGCCCTGGCGGATCTCCGCTGGCAGGTGGCAAAGGAAAAGGCGCAGCATTACTGGATGGAAGAAGGGCTGACCGGCCGGTACTACCAGTGGTTTACAGAGAAAAAAATCAAGGGCGATGTACGGGAATATTTCATTAATGATTACATTCTGTGGATCACAAAGGAAAGTGAAGGCACCCAGAAACTGGACAGGGATGTCAGAAGCGTGTTCTGGCGGTATGTTCCCTTCCCCGATGCCTTGCGGGAAACCTTGAAAAACCGCGGATTTGTTTACAACGAACTGTACAAGAAGGACATAAACCGTTCTCTTTCAGACGGCTATTGACCCGCCGTCTGCCCGCCATCCATACACACCACGAACAAACCGTAATCAGGCGCGGCAGCGCCGGCCTCAGTTGTTTTTCTTTTTAGGCTGAATAATCGGGTGAAAATATTTTTCCATATCCACCTTCGAGGCGAACCATAAAAGAAGGCGGTTATATCCCACAAACGCGCCAATGATGGAACCGGCGAATACCACAAGAGAGAGGATCTGGATCATCGACTGAGGAACCGCCCCGAGGGCCGCCAGCCTTCCCAGAAGAAAAAAACCGGCTACCAGGAGCAGGATTAACACTGCCACATTCACCAGTGTTGCCAGAATGATGAATAGTACCGAGTTCAGAATCTTATTCATTTTCCGATCCCTCCTCTTTTTCCAGAGCTTCTTCTTCCTTTTTCAGCTTTGCCGCCCGGGATTCCTCCACAAACAGCACAACAGCCAGAAGGATACCGAAAACCACAATGCTCGCATCGGCGATATTGAAGGTAGGAAACCGTTCCATGTTGAACAGTCCATAGAACCGTACATCGATCCAGTCAACAACGCCATCGGGCCTTGCTATCCGGTCAATGATATTGCCGATACCGCCGCCGACGATTCCTCCGATACACCACTGCTGGGCGCGGGTTACTTCCCTGGACTTTATGAAATATCCGATGGCAAGAGCGATCGCCACCAGGGGCAGGAGGATGAAAAACATTTTCCGGAGTCCCGGAGCCAGGCCGTCGCCGATTGAAAAAGCGACCCCAAGGTTTCTGGTGTGGATAATCCGCAAGAAACCGCCCCAGAACGACATACCTACCGTGTGATAGGGGATATGCTTCACAATAAAGTACTTCACTGCCTGGTCGGCGGCAATAATCAGGGCCGACAGCACAAAGGGAAGATATAAACGGAAGCCTTCTGGTTTGTTCAGGGCGAAAAAGCCCCGGGATTGGATATCACTCATACTCATTCATCCTTTGTTTCACATTTCATGTCCGCACATACTGAACTGTACGGCTGTTCCATTAACCGAGGGTCCTATAAACCGGTAGGAAGATCAATAAACACGGATTCAATACCGGTGTCTTTGTGGAGACGCTCTGCCATGGCGCGGACGCCAAAGGTTTCTGTGGCGTAATGCCCGGCACAGATCATGTTTATTCCGCTTTCCAGGGCGGTATGATAGGCGGTATGCCCGGCCTCCCCGGTAATGTATACATCCAGGCCCTCATTAATGGCGTCCTCAAGCTCTGCCACGGCGCCGCCGGATACAACACCCACACTCCTCACCTGTTCTTTTCCGAAGGGCAGAACCTGCAGCACATCCTCCGACGGAATATTCATCCGATCAATAAGGAACGAAAGGGATACAGGCTCTTTCAGGACGCCTTTGTACCCGATTTTCAGCCCTTTGTACATGCCGAAGGGCTCTATTTCATGGATTCCCAACGCTCTCATGATGGACGCGTTGTTGCCCAGGGTCGGGTGCATGTCCAGGGGCAGATGGGCCGCGTACAGGGCCAGGCCCTGTCGTATCAGGAAGGCAATACGTGCGTAGGCTGGGCCGGTAAAGGCGTAAGGCCGGCCCCAGAATATGCCGTGGTGGACAAAAAGCAGCTGGGCGCCTGCCTCTGCGGCCCTGGCAAAGGTCTCAAGACAGGCATCCACGGCAAAGGCGGCTTTTGTCACTTCAGCCTCTCCGTCGCCTGCCTGAAGACCGTTCAATGAAGAATCACTGCGGGCACAGGCGTCGATATCGAGGATGCTCCGGAAATACACATCAAGCTCTTTCACGGTCATATTCCCATTATACCCATAAGCCGGCGATTGACACAATGACGGTACGTCCACCATTATGAAAGAATATGAGCGATTATACCAAACTCCGGCGCGAAGACGTCGTCCTCTCCATCGATATCGAGAAGCTGAAAGCCTACAGTGATTATACCGGGGACATTGAGATCATAGGGCAGCCCCGGGCCCTCAAAGCCCTGACGCTGGGCACGGAAATCCGTTCCAGGGGTTATAACATATTCGTGTCCGGGGGCAGCGGAACCGGACGTACCACCGCAATTCGAGCCATCCTGAAGGACTGTACCCCTGATGAAAAGGGTTTTAAGGATATCGCGGTAGTCTGCAATTTCAAACGTCCGGACAACCCCAAAGTGCTGTATTTTCCTCCGGGAAAAGCCCGGGACTTCAAGGCCCGGATCCACTCCCTCGTCGAAACACTGAAGATCATACTTAAAGGCCGGCTTGAGTCGGACATGTACAAACACAAGCGGGACAAGCTGGTTTCACTTATAGAAAAAGAAGAAAATCACCGGCTGAACGAATTCGAGGCCCGATTGAAGGACCAGGGCTTCGCCATCATCCGCATAGAAGATGAAGGCACCCTCTCTACCGACATCTTCCCTCTGTATAACAATGAATTAACCGACTTTGACAAGCTCCAGTCTCTGGTTGTGGAAGGGACAATATCAGAACAGGAATGGAACCGGCTGCGGGAAGACTACTACCGACACATTGACGAGATGAAAACCATCTATTCCCAGCTCAAACTGTCCCGCACCGCCATGGAAGAAGACCTGAAAGCCCTGAAAGTCGAGACAGTCAAACCCAGCCTCGCCGAAGAGATGGAACCCATACGGAAAGCCTTTGACACCGATATTGTCCTGGATTACCTGGATGCCATGGAGCAGGACCTGCTGGACCATATGGATTTCTTTACCCAGGACGACACGGATGAAGGGGAGGCTCATTTTCTCCAGCGCTACGGTATGAACATCCTGGTAGACCATTCGGACAACGGCCATGTACCTGTTGTATTCGAAAACCATCCGACGACTGCCAACCTGATAGGCACCATAGGCTACCATTTCGATCTGGGAGGAGAGTCCAAAACAACCTTTATGGACATAACGGCGGGATCCCTTATCCGGTGCAGCGGAGGGTATATCGTCATAAAAGCAGAAGACCTGCTGCAGGAAGAAGACGCCTGGCCCCAGCTTAAACGGGTACTCCAGACTGGAAAGGTTGAAATACAGGGAACGGGCGGACCGCTGGGTTTTCCGGGACCGTCTATCAAACCCGAACCCGTGGAGATTGCCGTGAAGGTCCTGCTGGTCGGCGGAGAGAACCTGTATGAAATACTCTATGCCACCGACGTCGATTTCCAGAAATATTTCAAGGTGAGCGCCGAGTTTGACAGCGTCATGGACCTGAACCCCCAGGCAAAAACCCGATATATAGATTTCATACGGCGGAAAACGAAAGAAGACGGCCTCAAAGACGTCAGCTGGGACGGGATCGCCGAAGTGATCAAATACGGCATTCACCTTGCCGAACAACGGGACAAGATCAGCACCCGGTTTTCCCTGGTGTCCGATATCCTGACCGAATCCGACTACTGGGCAAAAAAAGCCGGCCATGCCGAGATCGGCTCAGGTGATGTCAGAAAAGCCATAGAAGAGCGGAACTACCTCTTTAACCTGCCGGAAGAAAAAACCGAGGAAATGATCATCCAGGGCGATCTGCTCATTCCCTTGTCGGGAAGCGCCGTGGGACAGGTTAACGGCCTGGCAATCCACGACCGGGGCTACTACTCCTACGGATCACCCACCCAGATTTCCGCCCGTATTGCCCCGGGAGAGGAAGGCATCGTCAACATTGAGCGGGAGGTAGGTCTTTCGGGGGAAATCCACGACAAATGGGTAATGATCCTCGCCGGTTTCCTCAGGAGCCGCTACGGATCGAATTTCCCGGTCTCGATTTTTGCCAGCATTTGTTTTGAGCAGAGTTATTCGGAAATTGACGGCGACTCGGCCTCCTCCACGGAACTCTACGCCCTCTTGTCGGCAATCGCGGACCAGCCCCTCCGCCAGGACATCGCGGTTACCGGATCGGTAAACCAGGCGGGACAGGTTCAGCCCGTGGGAGGTATTTCAGAAAAAATTACCGGTTTTTACAACATCTGCGCCAAAACCGGCCTCACCGGCTCACAGGGAGTCATCGTTCCCATGTCCAACAGCAAAAACATCATCCTCTCCTCAGAGATCGGCGATGCCATCGCCGACGGGTGGTTTACCATTTACCCGGTAGAAACCATTGACGAAGGCATGGCTATCCTGACAGGAGTGGAAATGGGTGAAGCAAACGCAGACGGCAGCTTTCCCAAAAACAGCCTGAATTGGCATATTGAGCGGCGACTCCGTGATATAGCAACCCAGGTAAAGAAATTCAGCGGCTGACGGTACATTCTGCGGAAAAATCGCCCCGGCCTGGAAAAAATAAACTTGCTAGTACATTCAAAATTTGGGATACTATTAACCATACGACTTCGAGGCGGAATACATGGCTCAAAAAATCGATGTAGCGCAAATTAAAAAAGCCGCGAGAAACTCGATTCCACTGTCAATCAAAACCTATACCCTCCCCCATGAAACCGAAGAATACATGGAACGTATTCTCGGTATCTTTCTGGAAGAGTTCGGACAGGGTCAGCTGGCCGACCGAATCGCCTATTGCATGAAGGAACTGGCCGTCAACGCAAAAAAAGCCAACACAAAACGGGTGTATTTCAGGGAGAAAGGCCTGAGCCTGGACGACCCGGACCAGTATAACCAGGGTATGGAGGGGTTCAAGGAAGAGACCCTGAACAATATCGATTATTTTCTGCAGAAACAAAAGGAAGCCGGGTACTATATCAAAGTGGTGTTTCACGCCAGGGGTAATTCCTTCACTTTGAGCATCCACAACAATGTATTGATCTCTAAAAAGGAGCAGATCCGGGTCTACGACCGCATTGCCCGGTCGCGGGCCTTCGACTCCATGGAAGAAGCCCTCAACAGCGTCCTGGATGACTCCGAAGGCGCCGGACTGGGTATCGTGATCATGGTGCTCATGCTCAAAAAAATCGGACTGGATGAAGATGCCTTCGATATCGATGTGGAAAACGGAGAGACCGTCGCCCGGATTTCCGTTCCCTTCTCGAAAGTTCATATGGAAAACCTGAACCATCTCTCCAAAGAAATCGTCAACGAAATCAACGAGCTGCCTCAGTTCCCGGAAAACATCGTTCATCTCCAAAAGCTCATCGCCGATCCCGATTCGGAACTGTCGGAAATAGCGCGGCAGATCAGCGTGGACCCTTCCATGACCGCCGACCTGCTCAAACACGTCAATTCCGCCCAGTTCATGCTGCCCAAACGGGTGGACAACATCGTGGAAGCGGTCAAGCTGGTAGGACTCCGGGGAATACGCAACCTCCTTTATTCCTACGGAACCCAGAAACTGCTGGATACCAGCCAGAAATGGCTGTGGGACCATTCCTACCGGGCAGCCTATTATGCCTATAACCTTGCCAAGAACTTCAAAAAGCGCAAAGACCTGTTAGATGACGCCTATGTAGGCGGTATTCTCCACGATATGGGTAAAATCATCTTTTCCCATGTGCACCCCACCCTGCTGGACAAGATCAACGCCTTCTGCGCCAGCCATCAGGCGGACCGGAATTTCCTGGAAGACTTGAGCGCCGGCTTGAACCACGCGGAAATAGGAGCCCAGATCGCAGAGAAATGGAATTTCCCCATGGCCCTGGTAGAAGCCATCCGGTTTCACCACGAACCGGCCATGTGCCATCCGGAGTTCAAGGACGTGGTCTTCACCGTGTATCTGGCGAACGCCCTGTGCGATATAGAAAAGGGCGATCTCACCTTTGAACAGGTTGAACAGTTCGTATTAAGTGATTTCAACATAAAGACCAAGGACCAATTCAACATCATCCTTCAACGCTTAAGCCACGCCTTCGAATCGGAACGGGATAAACTGTAAGCCTCGGCTTTCAAATTTCCTTCGGCCCTTGACGATGCATGTTATATATTATATTTTATATATATACATCATTAAATACGGAGGCCGTATGTCCAGGGTTAAAATTTACACCACCCCCACATGCACGTATTGTACCATGGCTAAGAACTGGTTCCGCCAGCAGCATATAGATTTCACCGAGATCAACATTGCGCGGGACACAAAGCGGGCAGAGGAAGTGATGCGGAAAACAGGCCAGGCGGGAGTACCGGTCATCGACGTGAACGGAAAAATGATCGTCGGTTTCAACAAACCGGAAATTGAACGGGCCCTCCACCGCTGAAAGAACCTCTCCTTTACTTACAGAGCGGAGAGCACCGAGGTCCATTGACAGGCCAGAATGCCAAAGGCAACCCCTGCGTTCAAGGAACCTTTTGATCCGTACAACGGGATTGACACCCTGCGTTCTCCGAGGACAGCCAGGGTCTCGGGGCTGATACCGAGTTCTTCGTTGCCTACCACAGCGATACCCCCACGGGGAAAGTTAAATTCCCTGATGCCGGTACCGCCTGTTTCGAGACCGAAGACCGGCACCTCTCCGTCCGGCCCCGCTGCCCACGCAAAGTCCTGCCGGGCTTCATCCAGAGAGCACACCGTCCATTGAACCGTTTCTTCGGCACCCATGGCGCTCCGCCGGGCCCGGGGGTGAAGGAGCGACGGACACAAGGGCGAGAGATACAGGCGGGAAAACCCGAAAGCGGCGGCTGTTCTGCAGATCGCACCCACATTGAAAGGAGAACGGATATCTTCCAGGTACACCGCCGCGGGAAACCGGCCGCTGCCCTGCTCTTCGTCCCCGGTTTCAAAATCCCAGTCTACCGCCTCCTCTCCTAAAAGCCCTTCCAGGCGCATCTCCATCCGGTACAGTCCCCTCTCCAGCTTTGCTTCTTCAACAATGCCGCCGGCCAACCAGGACGCAACAGGAGGCTCCACCACATCAGAAGGCAGAAGATCCACGACACCGGATATATACGAGCGGTAAAACGCCAGGGCCGGGACACCGCCTTCTGCAAGAAGACGCCGCCACTGCATACACAATCGGCGAATTTTCCGCAGCCGGAGAACGACAGGGAGTTCTGTCAGTTTTTTTACGGTGATCATAGGGTAGTTTTTAGTATACTCAGTATTTCATCGGTAGAAAGGGGTACGGGCAGGTATCCGTTGACGCCTATATCGGCGGCAGTCCTGGCTATAAGGGGCAGCTGCCGCGGTTCGATGCCATAAAGGGAAAGACGCATGGGCAGATCGAGTTTTCCCAAAAGAATACGGAAAGACTCAATCACGGTTTCCGCAGCCTGAGAAGCACCCATGCGGCGCACTTCAGGATTGATGATAGGGCCGATACGCAGCAATTTGTCCAGACAGGCCGTACGGGCGTACTCCAGCACATGGGGAAGCATGAGGGCGCTGACCGAGCTTGACGGTATCTGGTGCAGCCCCTTGACCGCAAAAGCAACCGCCGAGGCAAGACCCAGCCGTCCCATGGAAAAACCCAGACTGCTCAACAGCCCCGCTTGACAGACCCTGGTCACAGTCTCCATGGATACGGGTTCGTCTACAGGCTGGCCCAAAAGTTCCACGATCATATCCAGGCTCCGCAAAAAGAGGGACTGGGTAATGAAATTCGACGGTGTTGAAATGAACCCTTCTATGTTCTGTACCAGAAGGTCCGCCCCGATGCTCTTTACCATGACACTGCTCAACTGGCTGCTCAAGACCGGATCGACTATCACCGTATGGGCGGAAAAATCCTTCATCGTCACTATTCGGGAAAAGCGGTTCCTGGCGTCTACCAGCAGGGTTCTGGGGGTCAGCAGAAACGGGTCCCTCAGGCTCGTGGGAAGGCCGATAAACTGAACTGGTTTTACTTCAATCTCATTTTTCCCGAATACCGGATCGAGGTGCTCATGGGTGCCGGTAAAACCGGCAATGGCCCTGGCGCAGGAAAGGACCGTTGTGCCTCCCAGCCCTATGACCGTCTGTATCTGCCCCTTCGCTGCAAGTTCAATTCCTTTTTCCGCGGCCCTGCTGGTCGTAAAAGGAGAGGCTTCGTTAAACAAAAGAGGGGAAACCCCTGCGTCTGAAAGACTGGTGACTGCCTTTTCCAGAATACCGCTGGCCTCGTGAACCGGGTCATAGACTATCATTGCCCGGGCTCCCGTCGTAAGGGCGGTTACTCCCAAAAGAGAAACGGTATCAATGCCGAAATGCAGTTTCGTTGCAATGTCAAAATACAGATCTTCCATGGGTTCTTTATCTCTCCACTTTTCCATAGGCACTTCAATCTTAAAAAACTGTCTTGCGTCAAGTATAGTACACCGGGATTGATTCTCAAAGGGGAATATGACCTGCACAGCGGGTCCTTTTGTACAAACCGGCAAACAAAAAACCGCCCTTATACAGGGCGGCTGTTATTCTTCAGTTACAGTAAGGAAGGGTGTCTGCAATCAGCTTATGCCGAAGCTTTCCAGAATACTGTCCGCAACAGATTCAATGACCCTGTCGTTCATGTAGTTGGGGTCTTTCAGCTTCTCTTTGATTTCCTCGATGCGGTCAAGACGGATATCCGTAGCCATCTTTACCTGTTCGGCCACCTTGTACATCTCACCGAGATTGCGCGCTTCCTGAGAAACGTCTACCGAATCGGTCTTCTCTGAGGGAGTTGTTTTTGATGTCTTTGGCGTCTTGTTGATTTTATTCAGCGGATCAACAGGACCTAAACCTTTTATTGTCATCTTGAAAACCTGCCTTACACTTTCATTATCGTCACGTACGGTTAAAGATTAAGCAAAATTCCGCTCTTTTACAAGTAATACATGCCCGGAAACCGTGCTTTTTTCATACACTGTAAATAAATACGGCCAATTCACCTTTAACCGCCTTTCTGGTCCGGTAATCGTTCAGCACATCAGCACAGGAACCCTGGGTGAACTCCTCATGGAGTTTGGTCAATTCCCGCCCGACACACACCGGCCTCTGTGGATCAATGTCGGCGATATCTTCCAAAAGCTTAACAATCCTGTGGGGAGATTCGTACACAATTGCGTTCTCGTTCCTGTCCAGGAGCTCTTTAAGCCGTTTTCGCCTTTTTCCCGGCTTAGTCGACAGAAAACCGTCAAACACAAGGGTCCGTCCCTGTGCACCGGCGACAGACGCCAGGGCGGTAAGTGCGGACACACCGGGAACCGGCACAACAGGAATACCCGCCGCCCGGACCGCCTTCACCAGTACCGTACCGGGATCACTGATACCGGGGGTTCCCGCGTCGCTCACATAGGCGACATGCTGTCCCTGCTCCAGCAGTTGAATGATGCCCCTGGCGGAATCTTCCTCATTGTGGCTCCGGCAGCTTATCAGCCGTTTCTGGATGCCGTGGGCAGTCAGGAATTTCATGGAATGCCGGGTGTCCTCGCAGGCTATGACATCAACGGATTTAAGCACCTCCAGCGCCCTGAGGGTGACATCCTTGAGATTACCGATAGGTGTAGCGACGATGTATAAGGTGCTCACGACCTTGATACTATGCCTAAAAAGACCATAAAAGCAATGACCGGCATTCCCGTCGTCACATACCGTTAACACGGGGATACAGACGATAGTGCGGATTCCCGGCCAATGTGCTGTTACTTTTTGCCCCGATACTTGTTTGAAGGTGTAAGAGCAGCAGGAGAAACTTCATACAAACCTCCTTATTCAGCCTCCGGATGTTTCTTTGGGGAATGTCCGGAGGCCCTTTTATTCGTACAACAAGGATATTCGTACAACAAGGATTGCCTACCTATCAAGACGGCCTTCCAGAAGGCCGAGAGGCAGCGCGTCCGGGCGGCCGCAGACCGATGAAAGGGGTATCCTCCTGGCCGAAGCCGAGGATATCTCAAAAGCTTCCATGATTTCCATGACATGAGCAGCCACCGCGCCCGATGCCCGGTGAGGAGTGTTCCTCTCGATCGAAAGAGCCATATCCGCCGCACCGAATCCTCTGGTATCCGATGTATACCCATGGGAATGTCCCATGGACGCCCAGTCTTCGTACCCCCTCCGGAACACTTTTACCTCTCCACCGAACATGTTGGGATCGGGAATAATCATGGACCCCTGGGTGCCGTACAGTTCGATATGGGAATGGGTATGCCGCGGAACATCGAAACTGACGGTCAAGGTTACGCAGGCCCCGTTGCGGAAGACCAGGACACCCGCGTAGTGGGTGGGAACATCGACCGGCAGCACCTCGCCGAAACGTTCGGCAGAAGTGGCGGTCCTGGTTTCGAATCCTTTGGAAGTGACCGCGGCGACCTCTGCCACCGGGCCCAGAAGGTTAATGAGGGCAGTCAGGTAATAGGGCCCCATGTCGAACAGGGGACCCGCGCCTTTCTGGTAGAAAAAGTGCGGCCGGGGATGCCAGCTTTCAGGACCGGAGGAAAGCATGAATGCGGTACCGCTCCTGACATCGCCAATCCAGCCGTCGTCCACAAGCTTTCTGCAGGTCTGATGCCCCGCCCCCAGGAACGTGTCCGGCGCGCAGCCAATCCGCAGGTTCTTTTTCCCTGCAAGGTCCAGGAGTTCCATGCTTTCGCGGAAAGAACCGGCCAGGGGTTTCTCTCCATAGGCGTGTTTACCCGCATCCAGGATCTGTTTCATTACCTTTGTATGGACTTCTGGAAGGGTGAGATTGACCACGATATCGATACTGTCGTCGGATAATAACTCGTCAATGCCGACAGCAGGTACGTCAAACTCATAGGCAATACGTTCCGCCGATGAATGGGTGCGGCTCGATACCGCGGCGAGCTGCACATTGTCAAACCTGCGTATTCCGCGAATGTAGGCGGGGGCGATGTTCCCGCAACCGATAATGCCGATCTTTTTCATGACTCCAAGTGTACCATGACAGGAAAGAAAAAGACACTTGCCCTTCTTCACTGACCCATGGTATACATACAGCCACATGAATACACATGGTCTTCCTTCAATTTCAAAGAAATCCCCAAAAAAACAGCAGCGCGCAAGTACCCCGGGGTCTTGAAGTCGGATAGACAAAAAGAATACTGAGAAGCCCCGCAATTGCGGGGCTTTTTTTTACCACACGGCCGACAAAGGAGAACAGAGGCTATGAGTGATTTGAATGATCAGGCAACCGCCAGACGGGAAAAACTTCAAAAATTGATGGAATCAGGCATAGAGCCCTACCCACATGGGTACCAGATAACCCATGACATCGCCAGCATCTGTGATTCGTTTGTTTCATTATTCGGAACCGAAGTAAAGATCAGAACTGCAGGCAGGATCATGAGAATCGCGAGAAAGGGTAAGATCAGTTTCATCGACATTCTCAACAATGGTGCATCAATCCAGCTGGTGCTCTCGAAGGCCCACATGGGAGAAGGGTATTCGCTCATTCCCCTGCTGCATCTCGGCGACTTCATCGGCGTCGAGGCGCAGGCGTATCGGACAGAGACAGGACAGGAATCGCTTTTCACCCAAAGCGTCGAAGTACTCGCAAAAGCCCTGCGCCCCCTTCCTGTGCCAAAACAGAAGCGGAATGACGACGGTTCCATCGAGGTATTCGACCCCTTTTCCGATACGGAATTACGGTACAGAAAGCGCTACATCGACATACTCGTAAATCCGGAATCAAGAACGCGGTTCATCTGGCGCGCACGCATCCTTACTTTCATACGGAGTTACCTCGAAAGCCACGGTTTCATCGAGGTCCAGACGCCAATCCTCCAGGCCCAATACGGTGGGGCCCAGGCCCGCCCCTTCTCCACCCAATATAACGCCCTGGACATGAACGTATTCCTGCGGATATCCAATGAGCTGTTCCTCAAACAGTGCATAATCGGCGGTCTGCCCCGGGTATTCGAAATCGGCAAGGATTTCAGGAACGAAGGAATAGACAGAACCCACAGCCCCGAGTTTACCATGATTGAGTTCTATCAGGCATTTGCAGATTACCGGGACATGATGGTCCACTTCGAGCACATATTTGCCGGTGCTGCGTCGGCGATCCACGGATCCACCGTCATAGACTACTGCGGAACCACCATCGACCTGACACCGCCGTGGAAGCGGATCACCTTTCATGAAGCCCTGAAGGAACATGCCGGAACCGATTTCGACACAATGACCGAACAGGAGGTGCGAACCTGGTGCCGGCAGGAACACATCGAGGTGACAGAGAACGACACCAAAGGAATCATGCTGCTTGCGATATTCGCTGAAAAAGTGGAGCACAGGCTGATACAGCCCCACATTGTCCATGATTACCCCAGGGAGTCGACCCCCCTGTGCAAACGCCACAGGGTAGACGGGGATCTGGTGGAACAGTTCGAACCCTACATCAATGGATGGGAGATGGGAAACGCCTATACAGAACTCAACGATCCCCAGATTCAACGGACATTACTGGAAACCCAAAATGATCACGGCAGAGGCGGTGCCGATGAAGACTATCCTGTCGATGAAGGCTTCCTGGAGGCAATTGAATACGGGATGCCGCCCACCGGAGGCGCCGGGATCGGAATCGACCGTATGGTCATGCTCCTGACAGGTGCACAGAACATACGTGACGTCATCCTGTTTCCCCTCATGCGTCCGGATAATGGTACCCAGGCGGAAAAAACGGCTATAACCAAATGAGCCATTTAAAAAGTGTTTACGGACACCATATAATCTGATCCACATACCTTAATCCACCGGAGGTCGTACATGTCAGAGTTTGTGAATCGGATGATCCTGTTCTAGGAAAGGGTTATCCGTCGCATCCATTCGAACAGCTTTTTCCTCACATGTCATCCGTTGCAGGATACACAGGACAGGACATCAATTCTTCAAAGCCCAGTGCAGCACACGCAATAGAACTACGTAAGAAGAACGAGGAACATGTATGTCCAGAACACAATTATTACACGATAACCAGTCATTTCTCTGCGGTCACTGCGGCCATGGCGTATCTCCCTTGGCATACGGCGGCAGCCAGCGGAACCACTGTCCGCAATGCCTCTACTCCCGACATGTGGATATTCGCCCGGGAGACAGGCGGTCGGCCTGCAAAGGAATGATGAAGCCCATCAGCATATGGATTCAGGATAACGGAGAGTGGTCCGTCATCCACAGGTGCTCAAAATGCGGAGCATTGAAAACCAACAGAATCGCCGCGGACGATAACGAACTGCTCCTGTTTTCCCTTGCAGCTTCGTTTTTGTCTCAATTACCGTTCCCGGGACACAGGATACTGGGACATATGCAGAACTACAGTCAACATTTCTGCATGGACAAGGCTCAAGATGCCGTATAATTGGAGAAAAAGGATGAATACCGGTATGAACACCGAATGGGGAATCATCCCCGCGTCATATGAACAGGAACCTGCCGTTGCCAGGGTTATAAACTGCAACAGGGGAACTTATAAAATCGCCGCAGGTGATTCGCATTTTAACGCCGTGCTGCCGGGGAGACTCCGGCACGATACAGTGAATGCTGCAGACCTGCCGGTCATCGGCGACTGGGTTACCTTCGAGCAGATGGATGATCGTGCAATTATCACACAGGTGCTGCCCCGCAGGACCGTGCTGAGCAGGAAAACCGTCGGAGCCTCTTCCGGAGAGCAGCCCCTGGCCGCCCACGTCGATGTCGTGTGCATTGTCATGGGGCTCGACGGCGGCCGGAATTACACCGCAAGGGGGCTCGAACGCTATCTGACCATAGGCTGGAACTCCGGGGCTACACCGGTTGTCATACTGAACAAGGCCGATGTGGCCCAGGATCCGCACGAGGTACTCATAGAGACAGAGGTGACCGCCCCGGGGGTAAAGATCATCCTCACCAGCGCCGTCGACGGCACAGGTGTCGAAGAACTCCGGGAAACCATCGGCAGAAGCCGTACGGCAGTGCTTATAGGGCCTTCGGGTGTCGGGAAATCCGCCCTCACCAATGCCCTTTTGGGTGAGGATGTCATTCGAACCAATGAAACCAGAAAGGGAGACAAACGCGGCCGCCATACCACAACAAATTCCCGGATGTACAGGATTCCCGGCGGCGGCCTCCTGATAGACGCCCCGGGACTCAAGGAACTGCATGTGTGGGGAGATACCGACGGGGTGGACGCAGTCTTCGAGGAAATAACCGCCTTCGCCCGGGGCTGCAGATTCAGCGACTGCGCCCATGACGGAGAGCCCGGCTGCGCGGTACAGGAGGCGCTCCAGACTGGAGAGCTCTCCGAGGAACGCTACTTGAGCTATCTGGAACTGCGCAGGGAACTTGAGTTTCTTGCAACCAGAACAGACGCACGCGCGAAGCATCAGGAGCACCTGCGGCAGAAAAAGTTCGGAAAGATGGTGAAAGACCTGAAAAAACACCATCCAAAATACCATATGAAAAAAAACGAATAAGCGGATCCATAAAACAAAG
>JAFGQL010000176.1 GCA_016935695.1 Spirochaetales bacterium | reverse complement strand
TTTTTCTATTATTGAGCCAGGAAAAGGGTCGCAATCTCTTATCAGGAATACGCTGTGTTATCGTCGACGAAATACACAGCATCGCAGAAAACAAACGGGGCACTGTTCTTGCAGCATCCCTTGAATATCTTTGCAAAACAGCAGGCGAGTTTACCCGTATAGGCCTTTCTGCCACGGTTCATCCGGCAGAGAAGATATGTGCCTTTCTTGGCGGGTACCTGCGCGACGGTAAGGGAAACCTTTCACCGCGCCCGGTCCGCCTCATACGATCTTCAATTCAAAAAAAGTACGATGTTTCCATTTTGCCACCGTCATACGCACCAGGATCTTACGGCGACCTTTATTGGCAGCATGTGGCTTCATGCATCATACCGTATCTTACAGAAAAGAGGACCTCTCTCATATTCGTAAATTCCCGGAAAATGAGTGAAACCCTTTCACGTTCCCTGAATACGGGGCAAAAATCCCCAGTAGCCTATGCACACCATGGTTCATTGTCCAAAAGCCTGCGAAAAAACGTTGAATATCAGATGCGGACTGGTAAGCTCAAGGCCATAGTTGCCACAAATTCCCTCGAACTCGGTATTGACATCGGACATATTGAACAGGTCATTTTTGTCCAGCCGCCCTTTACCGTATCATCCTTCATACAAAAGCTGGGAAGAGCCGGGCATCAAGTCGGGGCAGTGAGCCGCGGAATCTGTCTTCCCCTCTCTGATCTTGAGGTATATCAGTTTCAGGGTTACCTTGACGCCCTGGACAAGAATGAATTGGAAAACCTTCTGCTGCCAAAAGCACCGCTGGATGTTTTAAGCCAGCTTGTCATTTCCTCGGTACTCTCAGGTCCGCGACAAGCCCGGGAAGTGTTTGACACACTAAGCCAGAGCTACCCGTACCGGGATCTTGACTATGAAGATTATTTACAGCTTTTAGGAATTCTTTCAGGAACCTTCAGAGGGCTGCCGGTAAAGGAGACTGTCAAACGATTAGACTGGGACAGAGATGCTGATGTCATTTCACCAAGAGACGGTACACGCCTTGCGTTTTATGCAGGCAGCGGGACCATTCCTGACCGCGGTTATTTTACCATGAAAACCGAAGACCGTCTGAATATAGGGGAACTTGACGAAGAATTTGTCTGGGAACGAAGACGCGGAGATGTCTTTGTTTTTGGCAACCGTACCTGGAAAATTCAGAATATAGATGCCCATTCGGTCACCGTCAAACCATGGAAAGGAAGGGAAAATTCCACGGTCTTCTGGAAAGCCGAAGAGGTTGTTTCTCCTGCCCTTTCTTCACATAAACTACTCGAAGCACTATCCGCTGATCTGTGTTCATCATCTCAAAAGACTGATGCGCTGTCTCTGAGGGGTTCATTCCTGCGGCAGGGTTTTTTGTTCGAGGAGAATACCGTCTATTTTGAGCAGACAGCCCATCCGTCTTCCGGATCTCAATATACATACCTGTTCCTTCACACCTTTCTTGGAGGAAAGATCAATAAAGCCCTTCATTACGCGATACAGGGGTATTTTCAGAAAAACGGCATACACGCCCAGGTTTTCAGTAATAACCGGCAGATCCTCATCTTGAGTTTTGACACCTTAGACTTCAGTTTTTCCGCCCTCACAAACGGTTTTCCCTCCAACATCTATGACAGTCTCGAAAACTCCGGAATTTTTGGTGCACATTTCCGTGAAATTGCAAACCGTTTCCTTCTTTTACCCAGCGCCGGATTCAGGAAACGGCTGCCCTTGTGGATAAACAGAGCAAAAATAAAGGAATTCTATGGCAAAATGAAGCCCTACAAAGATAATCCGGTTGTCCGCGAAACCTGGCGGGAACTGATAGAGGATGTTCTTGACTGCGACGGGGCTCTCGCATTTCTGGAATCTGTCAGTTCAGGAGAACGTAAAGAAGTAATCATCCGTACCACACATCCATCCGCGCTGTGTGACGATTCCATTTTTAGAATGACAAACGTTCTGATGTATGCCGATGACACGCCGGCTCATCTCAGTCCTTCTTCTTCCATCTCTCTTGAGTATTTCCGCGCTCTTACTAAAACCGGAAAACTCTCCATTCAAGCATCAATTCTTGCAGATTTTGAAGCAAAACTGAAATACCTTACCGAAGAATATTGCCCATCCAGCGGCATAGCGCTTTTGCGCTATATCGACGACCGTATCATTATTCCCGAAGAAGAGTGGAAGCTTCTTACACACTTCTATCCTGAAGATCCCGCTTCACAGGATGGAATACTGAGGCTTCAGTCATCCTTTGCCGCAGGGATAACAACAGCACGGGGCGCGGCCCTTCTGTGTCAGCTCTTCGGAAAAAACCCAAAAGAGGCGCACATTACTTGTCTTTCCGGAAATGGAGTTACCCAAAAGCTGATTCCTCCTCCCCAGGAGCAGCCGGAGGACACCATGTTTCTGAAGTACATCCTCTCATTTTACGGACCTGTTACCATTCAACGGCTTGCCCGGTTATACGGTTTTGACCTTTGCTGGCTGGAAACCACCGCGAAAAATCTGAGCGAAAAAGACGACCAGATTATCCATGGCGCCCTTATAAATGATGAACCTGATCCACAGCTTATCCTGGTTGATAATCTGGAAAAACTCCTTCGCTACCGCCGTTACACGTCAGAGAATATACAGGTTCAGCCATGGGAATACGAACGCGCTCTTCGCCTCCGGTTTGAAAGCAACCTTGAATCTGTGCAGAAAATCCGAACATTTCTCTATATTCCCCTGCCTCTGGAGGTGTGGCAGGATCTGATCATTTCACGACGTCTTAACAGTGCTGAACGCAAAACATTTGAGTCCTTACATAAGGACCGGCTGCTTTTTCCATTGTTTTACCAGAATAAACTGATGTTTATCGAACCCGGGAACGGTCTTACCGCGGAACTGACACGATCAGGTTCTTCCGTGGTTCCTGAGATAGGATCATATTCGTTCTGGGAACTGAAAGAGATATCCCGTCTCTCCTTAGCCGAATTGGCGAAAACAATGAAAAAAGAATTTATCAAGGGAAACATCTCCTGCGATTCCCTTGCCGGTATAGCTACGCTGCTTTCTGCAAAAACAGATCTGTTTGAAGAAAAAGAACGTGTAAGGTACCAGGATTGGAAACAGAACAGGCTCATAGAGGGCAACTGGTTCAGGATTCCTCCGTCCGAGGTCTTTGACCCGGATACAATAGAGGAACTGGAAGAGGAAAAGCAACGCGTACGGGACCTGATGAAACGCTACGGTATACTGTCGAGAGACATTCTGTCAGGAGAAATGAAAGGATTGAAAATATCTTCCCTGTATCGTGTGCTTCGACTTTTGGAACTGTCGGGAGAAATTGTAAGCGGTCGTTTCATAACAGGGATGGACTGCCGTCAGTATACAAACAGGGCGTTTCTGGGGTTTTTGCAAAAAACACAGGATAACAGTGATATTTTATACGGTTATTCCCGTGAGCCCCTCAGTGTAAACCGTCAGCAGGATGACAGCGGACTGAAATCCCCCTTTTACTATGCACTTACCGGTACCGGTTGCTATATATGTTACTACCATACCCAAAAGCGTATAACCGGCCTAACAGAGGATACATTATCCGTGATACCAGGTCTGCTGTCTGCCATGCCGTTGAACGAAATAAAGATTGACACCATAGATAGTGAACCGGTCAGAAACCATGCCCTTAAAGCGCCCCTGGCAACACTCGGCGGGATCGAAACACGCAGCGGTATACGCTTTGATACGTACAGCTTTGCCGGCCGCCCTGGTCAATAGCGTTTCAGTTTCCTTCGTTCACGCTTAGTGAGCTGGCGTATTTCAATACCTCCTAAAGCGACTATCCCGCGGATAATTATTGTCGGGCCGTTGACTGAATGGGACTGAGTTGAGTCTTCGATCCCTCCCAGAATGGGGATGCTTTCCACTACCACATTGACATTATCGGGAACGATTATTTCCATGCCGCCAAGGATACATACCACTTCAAATACCGTATCTTCGTTGTTGAGTTCACACTGGGTAAGGTTGAGTTCCGTCCCTCCCAGTATATTGATGCACCTGTTTCTTTTTGGAACATTCCAGATCCCTCGGCGTTCAGTTCCCCCGAGGATACTCATAAAGGTGCCGTAGGATTTTCTTGTTACACTCGATGATGCTGCAGATGTTTTTTTCGAGTCGGTGTCTTCTTCCGGTACCGGTGAAAGCATTTTATGTATTGGAACAAGGGCGTCTTTCGTTTCGGCGTTGGTTGCTTCGCCGAGCATCCGCTCGAACTCTTCATCTTCCAAATTTCCATGGGCATAATGGTATTTTAGTTTCTCTATGACCGTTTTTCTTAGCTGGGAAAGACTTACATGTTCCATATCCATGACATACTTCCTTTCTTCTCTCACTAAAGCCTGTTTTACATCTTTTTTCAATAGCTTTTTTTTATGATTATTATGCAGAAAATGATTGCACCACAACATATAGCGTGCTATTATAGTAAAATCATTTTTAACAACGCTATATATTGGAGTAGTCAGAAAGTATGCGATGTCCGCATTGTGGGGAAATTGAAGACAAAGTTGTGGAATCGCGGCAAAACGCAAGCGGCACCAGCATACGCCGCAGGCGGGAATGCCTCGGATGCGGATATCGTTTTACTTCCTATGAAAAAATTGAAGAAAAACCCCTCATGGTAGTAAAGCGCGACGGCAGACGCGAAGCATTCAGCCTTGAGAAACTGGAACGGGGCATTCAGCGGAGCCTTCAGAAACGTCCGGTCAGTCAGCAGCAAATAGAAGAGCTTATTCACCAGATAGAAGACGAAGCAGTTATTCTTTCCACCAATAACAGAGAAGTGCGTGCAGAAGAGCTTGGAGATCTGGTACTTTCGAAACTGTTTCAGATCGACAGGGTAGCTTATGTACGCTTCGCTTCTGTATATAGAATGTTTAATAATGTAGATGAGTTTATTCGTGAAATTGAAAAACTCACCAAACACAACACTATGTGAACTGGAGGGATGTATGTCTGATCGGTCATCCAACGACTGGCAGGAGTTTTTGGAAATCCGTAAACCGGCTTCGCGGCCTTTACGCAAAATAATCAAAAGGGACGGTACCCTTCAGGAATACGACCGCTGGAAAATTGCATCGGCTATCGGGAGAGCAATGGAAGCGGCGACAGGAGTACAGAATCCCGATCTGACCGAAGAACTCACCCTTTTAGTAGAAGAAAGAATCACCCAGATAATGGTCAAACGCCACCCGAACTCCGCTCCTGCAGTAGAAGAAATACAGGATATCATAGAAACAGTCCTTATTGAATCCGGCGACGCGGCCACAGCAAAGGCCTTCATACTTTACCGGGCCAGCCACGAAATGATGCGTGACACCCGCAAGCTCATGCTGAATATTAATCAGACAATGGACGGTTACCTGCTGCAGACTGACTGGCGGGTGAATGAAAATGCCAATGTGAACTTTTCTCTCGGCGGTCTGATACTTCATAATTCGGGTACCATTACCGCAAACTACTGGCTTAAAAACATTTATACAGATGAAATCGCCAATGCCCACAGGAATGCAGATTTCCACATTCATGACCTTTCCATGTTTTCCGGCTACTGTGCCGGCTGGTCTCTTCGTCAGTTAATAGAGGAAGGTCTGGGCGGCGTCCCCGATAAAATTACCAGTACACCGGCGAAACACCTTTCCACCCTGATACAGCAAATCGTGAATTTCCTCGGCATCATGCAGAATGAATGGGCCGGTGCCCAGGCATTGTCCAGTTTCGATACCTATTTAGCTCCCTTTGTAAAGATCGATGCCCTGTCGTACAAACAGGTAAAACAGTATATCCAGAGCTTTGTCTTCGGGGTCAATACTCCGTCCAGATGGGGAAGCCAGGCACCCTTCACGAATATCACCCTTGATTGGATGGTACCTTCCGACCTTGCAGACCGTAAGGCCCTGGTCGGCGGAAAAGAACAGAGTTTCACCTACGGCGAATGCCAGGAAGAAATGGATATCATTAACAAAGCCTTCATTGAACTTATGCTCGAAGGCGATGCATCGGGCCGTGGTTTTCAGTACCCCATTCCTACGTATAACATCACCAAGGACTTTAACTGGGATTCGGATAACGCACGGCTTCTTTTCGAAATGACGGCCAAATACGGAACCCCGTATTTCCAGAATTTCATCAATTCCGATTTGAATCCCGGTGATGTCCGCTCCATGTGCTGCCGTCTGCAGCTGGACAAACGGGAATTACGGAAACGCGGAGGCGGCCTTTTCGGCAGCGATGAGTTTACCGGATCCATCGGTGTCGTCACCATCAACCTGCCCCGCATTGGCTACCTATCCCAGTCCGAAGCTGAGTTTTTCAGCCGCCTGAACTACCTGATGGACATTGCAGCTGAATCACTGGTAATTAAAAGAAAAGTAGTAAACAGACTGCTGGATGCAGGTCTTTTCCCTTACACAAAACGCTATCTTAAACACCTTAACAACCACTTTTCCACAATTGGCATCTGCGGCATGAATGAGTGCCTTCAGAATTTCATGAAAACGGATATCATTTCAAAACAGGGCAAGGATTTCGCGGTAAAGATACTGACTCACATGAGGGACAGGCTGGCCGATTATCAGGAGAAAACCGGTGATCTCTTCAATCTTGAAGCAACCCCCGCCGAAAGCACTTCATACCGGCTTGCCCGCCACGATAAAGCCCACTACCCCAGCATTATTACCGGCGGCAGCGAAGATCCTTACTATACCAACTCAAGCCAGCTTCCTGTCCAGTTTACCCAGGATATTTTTGAGGCACTGGACCATCAGGACGAGCTGCAAACCCTCTATACCGGCGGGACAGTGTTTCACGGATACCTGGGCGAGGCCATCAATGAATGGAAAAGCTGCCGTAATCTGGTAAAGAGCATCGCCTATAATTACCGTCTGCCCTATTTTACCATTTCGCCGACCTTTTCCATCTGTCCGATTCACGGCTATCTGAACGGAGAAGTATTTGAGTGTCCCCAATGCAGGAAGGAACGGGAGCACGATCTTGACAGGGAAATTGAACATCTTGAACAAAAAAAGCTTTTATTACTGGGAGGAAATGAATGACAGTACAGGAGATTGACAAAAGACTTGAAGAGCTCCGTGAAGAGCGCCAAAGGGTAAACGGTACGCCTACCGAGGTATATTCCCGCATTGTGGGGTACTATCGGTCCTTAAATAACTGGAACAAGGGTAAGCGTGAAGAATACAATTACCGGCAGTACTACAACTCATCCTATGCGAATACCATGCAGGAAGCAGTACCTTCAGAGCCCCTTCAAGGCGAACTCACCCTCAGCGAGGAAGAAACACATACACGTGACATTGCATCGTATATGTTTTTCTACCGCCAAACCTGTCCCAACTGCCCTCCCATGAAAGAGGCTATCGGTTCATTTGACATGCAAGGCACCTGGGTAGATGTAGACACCGATGAAGGTTACCGCCTTGCGGAAGAATATTCCATCATGGCCGCGCCGACGGTTATCTTTATCGATGAGCATGGCAAAGAGGTTGTAAGAGCAAGCCAGCCTAAAGACCTGCCCCAAAGAGAAGCCCTCAGCCCCATCCGATGAAACTGGGGATTATTAAAACAAGCCTCATTGACTACCCGGAACATGTAAGCACGGTTTTGTTCTTAAGCGGCTGCAACCTTAGATGCCCCTACTGCCATAACCCGGAACTTGCCCGCGGGCTTGTTCCGGAGGACGGCTTATCCCTGGAAGAAGTCCGGGCTTTCCTTAAAAAGCGGGCCGGTGTACTAGACGGGGTTGTCATCACCGGCGGAGAACCCACAATCCATCCATGGCTGCAGGAACTGATTGATATGGCCGTATCCTTTGGACTCAAGGTAAAACTGGATACCAACGGACTACGCCCTGATGTACTCAAAAAGCTGAATAATCTGAGTTTCATAGCCATGGATGTAAAAACCAGCCCCTGCCGGTATTCACAACTGCTCACCGACGGTTTGCCGCCAATGAATGATATGGCTGAAAAAATAAATGAATCCATTGCATATATCCTGTCATCGGGAATTCCCCATCAGTTCCGTACGACCCTGGCCAGGGAAATTGTCGATATATCAGATGTGAGGGAAATATGCAGGCTCATAAAAGGCTGCATGTCGTACCGGTTGACCCCTTATGTGCCGGGAAACACCCTGCAAGAAAATTTTAATGGTGATACATCTCCTGAGTATATGAACAATATCATGGAAGTGTGTAAAACCACGGGAATACCTGCCGTTCTTGCATAAGCAAGGGCACGCTGTTATTCGGCCTTCTTCTGGGAAGCTCGTTTAATGGAGGAGAGTTTTTTTTTTTGGTTTGGTTCGTCTTTGTCTTGATTGTCGTAAAGGTCCGTACCCGATGTTTGAAGACAACCTTCTACGGTATTCCTGGCTATGTACCCGAGGTCGACTGCAATATCGCCGAAACGGCGTCTGTCGCCGTGTTGCTGCCGTATGAGTACATTATTGAGATGATAGGTGTCGATTATTCGGTGACGCAGCAGCTTTTCGCCGATACGTTCATCGCGGTTGATTCTTCCTGGCATCTGAATCCCTTTTTACGTTTGCACCAATGATAATGCTGAATATGCGGTAAGTCAAACAACATTCACGAAAAATATACAAAATGACATTTTCGTATATCTGTCCCCTATGATAGACAGCTTACTCAAATATGAGATCGTGAAACTGGCTTTCAAATCGCCTTGGTACCATTAATTCCTGTACGGATTTAATCGCATAGTCGTCCGTCATTCCGGCAAGATAATCAATAACCAGAAGATCGAAAGATCCGTCTACTTCCCGGTAAAAACGCGACATCTTCTCCATATAATCGTAAAACCGCAACGCAAGTATATTCTGTTCGCTCTTATACCCTTTTTTGTCATTCCCGTATTTTACAAAAAGCCCGTCCAGGTAGGTATATAAAGTGGTGAGTATACGTTCAAAATAAGAATGGTAATTAACAAGACGCTCATTATTGTAGATCATCCGGTAATTGAAATCCTTCAGATCAATTATTCCCTGATAAATTTCATCACTAAATCCGATCTTCCCGATACGCAGGCTATGTTGAATGATATCCGAAACCAGGGTATCGATGATTGCTCCGTTTTCCCTGCCGAGCAGCTTGATTAACTGGGGCGGAACATCCTTTTCTGTAATTATCTTGAGCTGGAGCGCGTCTTCCAGGTCGCGGCCAAGATAGGCAATTTTATCGGACATCCGTACGACGCAGCCTTCCCAGGTTGCAGGATACTGGTCCCGTTTTTTTATAGTACTCAGATTGCGGATATGGAACGCAGGCTCTATAAGCTGCTCAAATTTCTCGCCGCAATGATTAACGATACCGTCCCTGACCGCATAGGTAAGATTCAGCCCCTTGCCGTAGCCAATCAAATGATCCACTACCCTGAGAGAGTACATTTCATGGGCAAACCCGTCCTTACCTGGAACAAGTTTTTCCACAATGTTCTCTCCCACATGGCCGAAAGGAGTATGTCCAAGGTCATGGCCGAGACCTATTGCCCAGGCCAGTTCAGAATCCAGCCCAAGGGCTTTACAGATGGTGGTCGCGATGGTAGATACATGTAACACATGTTCTATCCGGGTGCAGATGTGGTCATTTTCCGGTGCAAAGAATACCTGGGTCTTGTGTTTCAGGCGCCGGAATGGAAAAGAATGAAGAATCGCAGTTGCATCCCTGAAATAGGCACCGCGGACATCCTCGCGCCGTGGACTCCTTCGCTGCAGAAGCATTTCACGGGATAGTGGATTGTCGAAAAAGAGATTCTCCATGTCTATACCATCCTAAAGTTGATTCGCCTTGTCAATACAGCTTTTTTTATTATTCTGCGCAATAGGCCTTGCAATATCAGATTCTGATAGTATGCTTCTAAGTAAGAGCGGTACTATGTCAACAGAACGAATACTTATAGTAGAAGATGAACGCATAATTGCCCTGGACCTCAAACGCAGACTGGAGAAATTCGGGTACTCTGTTACGGATATCGTGTCGACCGGTCAGGATGCCATTGACACTGCCCAGCTCCAGTTACCTGATATCATCATCATGGATATCATGCTCTCAGGGGATATGGACGGCATCAGCGCTGCCGGGTACATAAAGGATCATTTTGAAATTCCCATTATTTTCCTTACTGCCTTTTCGGACAATAACACCCTTGAGAGAGCCAAATTCGTTGAGCCCTATGGCTACATCCTCAAACCTTTCAAGGAGAAGGAACTCCACACTACTATTGATATAGCAATCTACAAATACCGGATGGAGAAAAAACTTAAAACCAACAAGCAGTGGCTTTCCTCCATTCTTGCGTCCATAGGGGACGGCATTATAGCCACAAACTCCGAAGGTAAAATAGATTTGATCAATCTGGCTGCCCAGCGGATACTGTGCATTGATGAACAGACTGCTAACGGTAAAGGCTGGAAGGATATTCTGCATTTTGGTGATCCGTCCATAGATCTGGATGATATTTTCACCACAATGAACGACCATGATCACATCAGTCTGGATAACCAGCAGCTGTTCAGAGCCGGACAGGACCCGGTGTATATAAACGGCATTATTACCAAAATAATCTCTCCCGACAAACGGGTAGACGGCCAGGTTCTTGTACTCAAAGACATTAGCGAGGTGAAGCGATTAAGCGCCCAGGTAAATTACCAGGCGAATCACGATATCCTGACCGGTCTGATCAACCGCGAATCCTTCAGCAAGAAACTGCATGAACTCATCTCCCAGACCTCCGGTACTGATGTCCGTCACGCATTGTTGTACATCGATCTTGACCAGTTCAAAGTAGTGAATGATGTGGCTGGTCACGTTGCCGGCGATCAGCTTTTACGTGAAGTGACAACGATCATTAAGAGCATGATCCGGGAAAGCGATTATTGCGCTCGTTTAGGCGGAGATGAATTCGGTTTGATACTGCGGAATATTGACGATGAAAAAGCCGAGTTCATAGCGCACCGACTTCAGGCAAAACTCGCCGGACACAAAATTTCCTTTGATAAAAACAGCTTTACCGTAAAATGCAGTATAGGTCTTGTAATGATCAGTCCCGGCGCAGTTGATGTTCAGTCGCTCCTGGCCGCAGCCGACGATGCCTGCTACGTGGCTAAAGAAGAAGGCGGTAACCGTATTCGGATGTACGACAGCCAGGGCGGACTTTTCAAACAGCGGCGGGGAGAAATGGAGTGGGTATCAAAACTCACCTCAGCTATTGAAGAAAACCGGTTTGAACTGTACTACCAGGAAATCCGTCCCCTGGTGGATGATCCGGGAGCGCATTTTAAAGCGGAAATACTCATCCGCATGCGTTCGGACACCGGCGATCTTATCATGCCGGCAGATTTCATTCCCGCCGCCGAGAGATATCAGCTTATGTCCAACATCGACCGGTGGGTTATTCAAAGAAGTTTTGATTACCTGCACCGTCTTTCAGAAGGCAGCTCTCCGCGGAAAGTGATGTTTTCCATTAATTTATGCGCTGCATCCATCGCGGATGAGCGGACCCTCTCGTTTATTATTGATTCCATGAATACGTACCACATCAAGCCAAGTGACATATGCTTTGAAATCACTGAAACCGCCGCTATTGCAAATATGGCCCTGGCAGTCTCTTTTATTAAGGAAATGAAAGCCCTTGGGTGTACGTTTTCTCTTGATGATTTCGGCAGCGGTTTTTCTTCATTGAACTACCTGAAAAATCTGCCCGTCGATTATTTGAAGATTGACGGCTCTTTCATAAGAGACATGACTCAGTCAAAGGTAAACAGCGCCATGGTTGAAGCGATCAACACACTTGCACATGTAATCGGTATTCAAACAGTAGCGGAATTTGCAGGATCGCAAGAAATCATAAACATGCTTAAGATAATGCAGGTTGATTACGCGCAGGGATATCATATAGGCAAACCGGCGCCGCTAAAAACCTTTCCCGTACAAAGCCCTGCCTGATAATTACCTTTTCACCCGGCTTTAATCTGTTGTATCGCTATTTCATAGGCGGCACGGCAGATAGCCGCACTTGTTCCGAGCCGTGACAGGCCGACACCGGAACGCATACAGGGACCGGTACTGCAATATCCGTTTTCTCCTGGGATGGGGATGTTATGTACGTGATCAGCAGAGAAAAGTTTTCGTTGCCCGTCATTTTCCAGGTCATAACAGGGATACGGCAACCTGCCTGCTTTATGTCCGTTTCTGTAAAGAAGGGATCCGTTCAACGCTGCCATAAATTCTGTAATGAACACATCATAGGTACCGGAAAGGCCGCCGCCGATGACCACAAGGCCGTCAGCAACGGAAAGACAGTTCGCTGCAGCTTCTCCAGCCGCCTGGCCCATTACCTGAAATGCTTTCAGTGCTGGAGCTCTGAGAGGATTATCCTTCGAACGGGCCATGTCCGCAATAACGACGGGGTCCAGCAATGCTTCATCTGTCCTCCCTGCAAGGTCGTTAAAAATACCGCTGAGACTGAGCTTACCCACATATGCCTCGGTGCAATGACCTGGATGTAAACAGCTTTGGGTACACCATATTTCACCGCCAGACCCGTTATCCCCTTCCAGCACAACACCCTTTGTTACAATACCGCAGCCAAGACCTGTACCGATGGTCAACCCAATCAGGTTGTCGTAACGTTTTACACTTCCCGAAATTCCAAGCATGGCATTCACCTCGGGTAGAAATCCTGCAAGGTATTCTCCGTAGGCAAAGAGGTTGCCGTCGTTCCGAATAAAAACCGGTATGCCGAATTCTTTTTCCAGATAAGGCCCAAGGGGAATATCTCCGGTACATCCCGGAAAGTTCGGGAGCTTCCCTACAATACCTTTCTTATAATCACAGGGGCCGGGAAAACCGAAACTAATGGCCGACGGTTTTGTGGTAAGCTGTGCGGTAAGTTCCTTTAGTCCGTCTTTTATGAGGGTAATCGTCTTTTCCATACTTTCCGGCACTGCGGACTTCATCAAAGGTCCCGCAATTTCCTTTTTATTCTGCCACGCGTAAAACCGGAAATTAGTACCACCCGCATCAAGGGTGAGAATCACATGATTATCTTTCTTTATTGCCATATGTGGTACTATATCATACATCGTTTATGTATCAGACAATTGACGTACCCGCTGCCTGTATCCTATTCTGTACGCTCTTGATATGGATACTACTCAACACAAACTTTTACAAACTGTTTCTCTGTGCGGCATGAAACACTGCGGGAAATCCACTATCGGCAAGCAGCTGGCCGAACGGCTGTCAGCTCCATTCGCCGACAGCGACGAACTCCTGCTTTCCGCCTATAACGATCGGCATCCTTCTCCTTTTTCCTCTTTCAGAGACCTGTACAGAGAAAAAGGCAGGGACCTTTTTTGTGAGTATGAACAGCGGGGATTGAAAGAATATCTTGCCAATGAAGAGTCCCCTGGTATTCTCAGTCTTGGTGGCGGGATCGCCGACAACTCCCGTGCCCTGGATATTGTACATCACAACACCTATATGGTGTTTTTAATGGTTCCTTTTGAAACCCTTTTTAACAGAGTCATGCTCCACGGTTGTCCGCCGTTCCTTGATGCACACAACCCGGAGGCGGGTTTTCTTGACATGTATACACGAAGGAACGCCGTGTACAATGCCAGGTCTTCTCTTTCAGTTGAATTAGGCACTGCATCGATAGAAGAGGCCGTCACTATGGTATATGATGCCCTGATGGAGGAAGCGAATGTCTGGAAGTAGTATTGGTGTCATTTTTTCCGTGACAACCTTTGGAGAATCCCACGGTGTAGGAGTCGGTGTGATAGTCGACGGTGTTACGCCGGGACTGGAATTATGCAAGGCGGACATTCAGGCTGAAATGAACCGTCGGAAACCTGGTCAGTCTGACATAACCACCCCGCGCAGCGAATCAGATGAGATCCATATTCTTTCCGGTATTTTCGAAGGGAAGACCACCGGTACTCCTGTCGGTATGGTACTGTGGAACAAGGATATGCGGCCTGGAGACTACTCCGCTATCCTGGATATGTTCCGGCCCGGCCATGCCGATTTCACCTATCTGCAAAAATACGGCATCCGCGATCACCGCGGCAGCGGCCGTGCTTCCGGGCGTGAAACCGCCGGCAGGGTTGCTGCCGGGGCCATTGCCAAAAAACTTCTTGCACGCCGTGGGGTGACCATTCGGGCCTACACCCTCAGGGCGGCTGGTATTCAATGCCGAACAGTTGATTACGACCAGATTGAAAAAAATCCCATGAGGGCCTGTGATGCTGAAGCAGCGACGTTGATGGAAGCAAGGGTGCGTGAACTCGCCGATGCGGGTGATTCCACCGGGGGGGTTGTTGAATGCCGCATTCAGGGCGTCGCTGCCGGATTGGGAGAGCCTGTATTTGACAAACTTGACGCAGACCTTGCAAAAGCCATGCTGTCGCTGGGAGCGGTAAAGGGTATCGAGTTCGGTGCGGGGTTTTCCTGCGTGGACATGAAAGGAAGCGAACACAATGACTGGATGGATGCTTCGGGTTTTTCTTCAAATAATGCCGGGGGAATTCTCGGCGGCATTTCAAACGGAAATGAAATCGTATTCCGTATCGCTGTGAAACCCACAAGTTCAGTATCAGTTCCACAAAAAACCATCGATAAAAGCGGCCGGGAACAGGACATAATTACCGAAGGACGGCATGATCCCTGCATTTGTCCGCGGATCATTCCTGTCGTAGAGGCAATGGCTGCCATTATTCTGGAAGACCATTACAAACGGCAGGCCGCTCTGCATGGATAGGTTAACGGCTAAAACGGGATGAAATACCGCTACAATCTTTCAAAAAACCCCCGAATATTCATTCTTTTCACAGCGGCTGCCCTGCTCCCTTTGGCCGGATTTTCTCTTGTCCTTGCAGCAGGACCTGTATTCGGAGTAATAGCCGGTGTCGCTGGTCTATTGTTCGCTTATCCGCTTATCAAGTACGCCATCGCCGCTGTACAATCATATATCCACATTCACGATGATGGTCTTACCGTTCACATGCCTGACGGTGACATTCTGCGGTTTTCCTGGGAGGAAATCAGTCATTCCGGTACCGTCGTGTTTCCCGATGGACGTGAACGCGCCTTTGTCTATGCGGAACATAAAGACCAGTTCATAGAGATCGCGCCCCTGTACAAGGATTATCAGCATTTTCTTAAAGAAATGAAGGAACGGACTGCTTTTTCCGCGCACAAGGCTGAGGATGCGTCTGACATGAAGGACTTCCTCTCCCGGCTTTTGGAAAATGACCAGATCTAAATATCGTATTTATCCTTAAGTAAATGTGAACTTTGATGGAATATTGCTTAAAAAGTAGTACAATTTATATCATACATGCTTTTCCTGGAGGTTAGTTATGAAGAAGATATTATTGTTTGTCTGCATTCTTATATTCACTGTCACGGCCTTTGGTCAGTCAATTGATTTCTCTGATCTGCAGTCCACCTTTGACGATTTTGCCACGGATATAGCCCCGACCATTCCCACCCTGGCCAATGTAGGGCTTCAGTGGTCAGACGCCTGGATAGGCAACATTCCCCATTTTGGAGTCGGTGCTACCATCGGGACTGCCTTTGTTCCCGTTGAAACCTTCGAAGATGTTTTTACCGCGATGGGTCAGGACAGCGGCGTTCTTGGAGACTTCCCGTCGGTCGGCATCCCCCTTCCCGCCGTATCGGTAGAAGGAAGGATCGGCGGATTTATCCTTCCCTTTGATGTCGGCATTAAAGGAGGATTTATTCCAGGCGCACTCACCGATCTTTCGGGAGACGCCATCGAATCCCTTGAATACCAGATGTTCGGTTTTGATGTACGCTACGCCCTGGTTAAGCAGAATCTGGTACTTCCCAACGTGTCAATCGGTGTCGGGTACACCAATCTCATGACCAAAGTAAAAATTCCGTTGGGCGGGGACCAGACTGTAGATTCATGGCAAGTTCCTATTGATAATATGGGAAATACAGCCCCTTATACTCTTACGCTTGCCGACCCTGCGGCTGAGTTTGGATGGACCTCAAACATCATTGACCTGAAAGCCCAGGTTTCCAAGAGTTTCCTGATTCTCACCCCCTATGTGGGCGCCGGTGTTTCCTTTGGCCTGTCGAATGTCGGCGGCGGTATTTCCGCAAATCCTGTCATAAGCGATGGTACTGACACCTACACAGTAGAGCAAGTCCGCCAGCAGTTTGAAAACTACGGCATGGGAGACGAGTTCCCCGATGTTTCCTCCACGGGTATTTCTTTTTACGGTGACACAAACGCACCGTCCTTCCGTGTTTTCGGAGGGACCAGCCTGAATCTGTTCCTCATGAAAGTAGACATTTCAGCTATGATAAACCCGGTTACCCGGGCCTTCGGCGGTCAGCTGAATGTACGCCTGGAACTATAGGTTGTTAACCACATAAATTGCAGCGCGCGCCGAACAACGGCGCGCGTTTTTTTGTTTCAGAAAGGATGTTCCCTGGATAGAGTAATATCCGGATACTTCTCCTTAAGAGATGACTATTCATTGACAGTATTAGAGCCTGCCTTTCCAGCGGGGGTTTTTAGAGGAAATGTCCTCGGTATATAGAGGGCCCGCGATGTGGGGGATGTTGACTCCCGGAATGTGGGTTATGTAGTCTGAAATCCATCGGGCGATGCGGAGAACCACCATTTTATGCCGAAGGCGCCCCTGCATGTCGCGGTTGAGTATTTTGGGGATGGTACTGGTCGTCACGATTTCATCGATGTCGGGATCATTCAGGGTTATACGCCCCTCCCTGCTGGAATAAAAATGAGTCACCAGGAAAATGATCCGCCGCGGGCTGCCTTTACGGATGAGTTTACAGCATTCAAGTATGGTATTCCCCGTACGGACCATATCATCGACCACCACGATGTCCTTCCCTTCAATATCCCCAAGATCAAGTTCGCTTTCATAATCGACATATACATCAACATCGCGTTCTCCTGAACGCTCCTTGTGCATCCGCAGTATTTTTACATGGGGCAGCGCCGTTTCTGCCTGAACGAGTTTCACGAAATCATACGCTCCTTTATCCGGCGAACAGAGTATGAGCTTATCGACATCAACTATATCCGAGTGTGTCAAATACTGCGCATATACTTTTGACGGTAAAAGATGGTGAAAAAAACCATGGAATTTCTGTGAAAACACATTCTGAACACTTGCCGAGTGATTATGTACGGTCACTACTTCATCTATACCCGAAGATTTCAACAGATCGGCATATAAACGCGAAGAAAAGGGCTGCCCGTCGAACTTTTTGTAATCGGTCTCATCCCGGCCTGCCGCGGTCAACCCGTGTTCCGGTTTCGGCCCTCTGTCCTGGGCACTGTAGAAAAGATCAGGTTCCAACAGGATTACCCTCTCTGCCCCATTGTCTTTTGCAGCCCTGGCGACAAGAAAATTATGCATAGCCAGTTCGTTGCGGCTGTATTCTCCCATGGCAGTACTGGTAATAATGACCTTCTTGCCGTGAAGTTTATCGCCGATATTTTTCCAGTTATCGCTGTCGACAATGAAACGCGGACAAAACTCGGTATTTAAGAAACTTTTCAGGGAAATGATATCGGAATAATCTTCTACCTGTCCCAGGTAATGTCCTATATCCGATGCAAAGGGACAATCTGCCACGCTTCCGACAACTATGAGATCATTCATGGTAATTCGTAATCCTGCAGGAAAGGTATAGATCATTAGAGTATTCATTTGTATGTTTTTGGTCAACCTTGCCGTCGGATTGCCGAAAACCGTTATATTCAGTATCCTGTCTGCTTATGATAATCGGCGATCAGGCAAAACCTCTTATTGTCCAGGGAGATCAAACGATACTCCTTGAAACCTACCACCCACTTTTTGAACAGGCCCGGGATGCCATTGCCCCGTTTTGTGAGCTCGAAAAAAGTCCTGAACACATTCATACCTACCGCTTGTCCGCTCTTTCATTGTGGAATGCTGCCTCAAGCGGTATCGGTACAGAAGAGATTCAGAAGCGTCTGTCCGACTTTTCCCGTTTTCCAGTTCCTCAAAACATCATCCGTTTCATACAGGATATTATCGGCCGGTACGGGTCCATCGTTCTTGAAGATACAGTCGATCCAATGATACTGCGTCTTTCCGTATCGGACCCATTTATCCGCGACGAACTTAACCACCGGAAACAGCTCCACCGATACCTGATTCCCGACGGCGATCATTTCCTTGTACATCTTCTTCACCGCGGGACTGTCAAAGTAGAACTGATTAAAATTGGTTATCCAGTACAGGATACAGGTTCCTTACGCGAAGGAGAGCCTTTTCCGCTTACCCTTCGGGAAACAACCCTTTCAGGAAGGGCATTTCACGTCCGTGATTACCAGAGGGACGCAGCAAAGAGCTTCTGGTCCAAAGGAACGCCCGGGAGCGGCTTCGGTGTCATTGTTCTTCCCTGCGGCGCCGGGAAAACCATCGTCGGCCTTACCGTCATGTCTCTGTTACAAACCAGGACACTGATTCTTACCACAAACGTTGCTGCTGTCCATCAATGGATAGATGAATTGTGTGATAAAACCGATATCCAGCGGGAAAACATTGGAGAGTACTCAGGTGACCAGAAACAGATAAAACCGGTGACGGTGGCAACATATCAGATACTTACCTACCATTCCAAAAAAAACGACGATTATCCTCATTTTTCAGTGTTCAAGTCCAATGACTGGGGTCTCATTATTTACGATGAGGTACATCTGCTGCCTGCACCGGTCTTTCGCATAACCGCCGAACTCCAGAGTGTCCGCCGTCTCGGACTGACAGCAACCCTTATAAGGGAAGACGGCAAGGAGCGGGAAGTTTTTTCACTTGTGGGTCCGAAGCGCTATGATGTTCCCTGGAAAGAAATGGAACAGAAAGGGTGGATCGCTGAGGCTTACTGCCGTGAAATCCGTGTGGAACTGCCAGATGATCTGAAATCCCGCTACGCTGCTTCAGAAAACCGTGGTAAATACCGCATAGCTTCCGAAAACTACAGAAAAGAAAAGATAGTACTCTCCATTCTGGAAAATCATGCGGAGGATTCTGTACTTGTCATCGGCCAATATGTTGAACAGCTGACAAGAATCGCAAAAACCCTCAAGGTTCCATTGATTACCGGGTCGACACCCAACAAAGAACGGGAACTTATCTATGCCCGTTTCAGAGAAGGGAGCATAAAGGTCATTGTCGTCTCGAAAGTGGCGAATTTTGCCATCGACCTGCCCGACGCGTCTGTGGCAATTCAAATTTCCGGCAGTTTCGGTTCCCGCCAGGAGGAGGCCCAGCGCCTGGGAAGGATATTGCGCCCCAAACAAAAAAATTCCTTCTTCTATTCAATTGTCTCTCACTACACCCTGGAAGAAACCTTTGCCCTGAACCGTCAGAAATTTCTGACAGAACAGGGGTATGAATATCATATCGAAATTTGGGACGAGGAAAGCGCCTGATGCATCACCACCCGGAAACATTGGAAAAGGCCCTGCTGACTCTGGAAGATTCCGCATTTTTCAGTATTGTAAAAAACTACCTCGGCAAAATCGAAACCCCGTTTCATAAGCCCAGTCTCATTCAGCGTCTTTGTAAATTCCTTATGCAGCCTGCGACCAAGGAGAGGATTCTGTCCCTCCTTGATCACCGTGACCGTGTGATATTAAGCGCGGTTTTCCAGTTTCATTTCCCCACTGTAGACAGTCTCCTGGACCACCTTTCAGGAGATTTCTCCTATTTCGAACTCCATTCAGCTGTCCTCAACCTTGAGGAACGGCTGTTAATTTTTGAATACGAGGATCGTCTGTACATTAATCCAATCCTCATTAATGAGCTGTCTCAGAAAGTACTCGGGATCTGCTGGAACATACGCTCAACGCCCTTTTCGCCGAAAGAACTCAATGCACCCTGGCTGAGTGAACATCGTTTTTTTGCTCTTCTTGGCATTCTGTATCACCGGGGAAGTGTGTTTGGAAAAGATCAGAGTCTCAAAAAAAAGATCATGGAAGAATGTATTGTGATTCTTTTTCCGGGAAGCCGCGACGAAACAGACATGGCTCTTTATGAAGCCCGCATTAACCAGATGTGCAGAGGACTTGCAGCACTTCATTTCTTTCAGGCAGCAGGGCCCCATGTACGGGTGAAAATGAGCAGGATACGTGATTTCGGCCGTTTATCAAGTCATGACCGGCTGCTGTATATATGGGCGGCCTGCATCAATGTCATTATCAGCGATGAACATGTATATCCTGTTGCTCGTATAGCCGATACGCTGTCTTCCTTCCTGATCTCGCTTCCCTTACACAAAGGATTTGACCGAAAATCCCTCAATTACATACTTGGCATGGTTTCACCGGATCTTGAACACCGATTCCGTAATCTGATCATTGATGCCCTCCTTGAACTTCATGTCCTTGTGCAGGAAGATGGAATCATTGGCTTGTCACCTTATCTGCAGATTTCGCCAGACAAGCATGAAGAACAGCTAAACGGGTCGATACGGTTCACCGAAGGAGTTTCTTTTACTCTGGACACACGCTATCCTTTTGGCGCTCTTCTTTTATCTGTTTTTAGCGCCGAGTGCCGTTCGGTTGACTATATTGCCCAGTTTGAAATTACCCGTGCTTCCATTCACCGGGGAGCACAGTTTTTTGACACTCCCCTCATTGATATATATGAAAGCTTTTCTGCCGGCATTTCTCAGGGCGCCGGTTTTACCATCCGGCAATGGGCGGAACAATTGGATGACATCCTTTTGTATTCAGGCATCACCATAAAGGTAAAACCAAAAGTACAGCATATATTTGAAAGTGTTCTGGAAGGCCTGCCACACGAAAAAATCAGCGGCGATATATATGTTGTCCCCCTCGACGCCCTCTCGTCACTTCAGGCCCTCCTGGAGCATCACGGTATTCTTGTGCCCGGTATCCGCGAACCCAAAACATCTCCGTCACTTTTAACCTCACGGCTTACTACATTGAAGAAACTCGCCTACCAGCCCATAGAACTCCATTTGGCGGACCATGACCGCAATGACACCAAGCCGGAGTTCATGGATTCTCTCTACGAACAACTGGCTAAACAAAAACTTTCAAGAAGTGAGCGGGATGAAATCGACGGCAAGATCAAAAGCGGGATGATTCTGTTTCCGGACCAGATATCCGCTGAAATTTGCAGAAAAGACAAATCGGAAGCACGGGGCGTTGATTTCCAGGGGAAAATAAACCTTATTCAACAAGCTTTAAAAAACGGCACTGATCTGCTGTCGCTTGAAATGTATGATGAATCCTACGAAGTGCAGTCATATCTCGTGGTTCCTCTCCGCCTGAAAAAGGATACAAACAACCATGTTTTGGAGGCCCGCATTCTCCCGGGAGAAGGAATACACATCTTTCCTGTGCATCAGCTGGCTAAGGTAAAACGGATGAGGAAATCTCTTTATGCTTCATAGATTCCGGTTAGGATGAAGGGAAACATCTATCGGTAAAATACCGGTACTGCAGCCTGGCCTGCTCCAGCAGCATTTCTTCCCCGTTGGATACTTTACAGCCGGCATCGACAGCCCTTTTCATTATCTTTGTCACCGGGGGATTATACACAATATCGTAAAGCTTTTGATGCTTATGGAATTCATAACCTTCCAGAGGATCAAGGTCCTCGTACCCTCGCATACCGCAGTTGGTGGTCTGTACAAATGCGTCAGGATACTGTTCAAAGCCAGAAAAGGAATCAGCCGTCAGCGGAAGGGCTTCACATTCAAGCTCCGCTGCCAGGTCCTTAGCTTTTTTTAATGTCCTGTTTACAATAAGCAGCTGCGCCCCTTCCCGCCGCAATCCGTAGGCAATGCCTTTGGCGCTTCCTCCTGCGCCGATTACCACGATCCTCGTACCGCTCAGATCTTTTTTATTCAGGAATTTTCGGAAAGAAACCAAAAACCCGTCTATATCCGTATTGTATCCCTTCCATCCATCATGTGAGCTTACCATGGTGTTGCACGACCCGATGGTATCCACCTCCTGTGAAACGGAACTGCAATGCCGAACCACCTCTTCTTTGAACGGTACCGTAACAGAAACCCCTCGTATGTCCAGATATCCGGCAAGACGGAAAAAATCATCCAGCTTGTCAACGGTAACGGGAATATACACCGCAGATAGAGACTGTTTTCGCAATGCGGCATTATGAATGTGGGGAGACTTGGAATGCATGATGGGATTACCAATGACACAGTACACTGTATCGGTTTTTTGTATTGACTTGAAACGGTAAACAGATTCAAGAAGTTCCGGAGTGATTTGTCCAGGAGCAGCAAGGCTGGCCCCGGCGGGTGTTGAATATGTCCACAAGCTGCCCATGCGGCGGCTCAGAATCCGTGTCGGGAACCCGTAGTCACCCATACCGACAACAACCTTCTTTACACTCGAATGAGCATCTGCAAAGGCAAACAGGCGCCTGGTATCATCGCAGCCCTTGGGCAAAACGGCGATTTTTAAGATGTCACCCGTTTTTTCTGCAATTTTGTCAAATACCATTTCCAGGTTCCGGGGCATGGAATCCATAAAGTGGATTGAACGTACCACAGCGACATTTTCCCCGCGTGCGTATTCGGCAAGACGGTCCAGTTCATCACTGCCTATATCGTCATCCTCATCCATGGGCACATGAATGTCCACATAGGCATATCCCAGGCTTATCGCCTCCCGATATTTCCTGATGAATACGTCTTTGTGTATGACGCGGCCGCCACCATCCTGCGGAAGCCTGATAGTGAATATCACCGGTTTATCTGTAAAATCACAGGGATTCGGCAGCGGTTCATCCAGGGTGAGTTTGTCATAGCGCAGTTCAAACATATCTGCTATACGACTATATTCAGCAGTGAGATGTTTATTTTCTCTTATGGAACCGCAGGTGGCACACACACATATCATAAACCGTTGCTCCTGTAGATATACACATCGGACAAGGAATCGTTTTCGAAGAAACAACGTACCTGTATGGGATAGGAATATCCAGTCAGCGAATATATCCTGGAACCATCAGGTTGAAGCGTCGGCCGGCCAAGGATGCTGTCTACTGCCGGATAGGGGGTCCCTGCTTTCAACCCCTTCCACTCTCCGGTATAATGGGCATCGAACCGTATCTGCCACACGGTATTCTGCACCCAGAAAACATAAAAACCGTCTTTATAAAACACTACCGTGTCCCATTCACTCTTGTCACCGCGGGTTGCGGTAATCTCTGAAGGCGGGCCTGTAAGTGATAATACCATTTCCGGACTGGCACCTATGAGAGCTGCGGGATCGAATAATTGTTCTTCTGCCGCCATGGAAACATATAGAAAGCACAAGGCAAAAATTGAATATAAACGTTTTATTGAAAAATTGGTTGCTGATATCTTCATAGGGTCATTTTTTCCGCAGCAGAGATTCACCTAAAAGAAAGCCTCCGAATACCAGAAATATGAGAGGCCACCAGACCCGGACTACCGACAAAAACGACATTTTAATGATATCCAGGCTGAACAGCAGGAATATTAAGGCAAGCAGGATTATGCTCCATGCGGGTATGACAAGATTAATCCGTTTTTCTTTCTTCATGGAATAACCGTACAGGAGCAAGGATACACCGGCATTGATCATGAATACAGGCCAAATTCTTCTAAGCTCCACCGATGGCGGTAAAATATTTATAATGATAAACGAAACCCCAATTATGACGAACAGGAACCCGGGGAATAAATAGACTTCATATGCGCCTTTGGCAAATACGAAGTAAAGAAGCACTAATCCAAAAAGCAGAACGATAACAGGCCACAGATCATACATTTTCGGAAGCACACCTGTGGTGTATAAAAGCATAGCCGATCCGATGAGCATAAAAAGAACGCCGAAAATTTTAGACTTATGAGGAAATCTGACCTTTTTGTGTGGTTCCATAGTAACAACCTCAAAATCCCATAGTATTAGGTTTTCACTGTACACTATTCTCATGCCATGAGCAACAAACCGTGGTTTCCTCTGCCCCTATCAGTTGTAATTCGGTAAATCCCTATGATAAAATGCTTTCATGAAAATACGCATACGGGTCCTGCCGCTCCTTCTACTTGCAGCCGCTGTAATTCCCGTGTTATGGGGATGCAGCCTGGTTAAGGAAAAGGTTTCATCGCCATACCGTTATTTTATTGTGGGAAACGATACGCAGCGCCAAAAACTGGAAGAGTTATTCCACCGGCAGGAAACCAGCGCACAGACACCGGAAGAACATTACATCATCATATATCAGATAATAAAAATCCTTCATTCCCAGAACGCGCTTGAGCGTCTCAATGTTTTTTTGAGCACCTATGTGGAACAGCATATTGATGATCCCTTCAACGCGTATTACCTGTTGGTGGTAGCCGATAATTACAAGCTCCGCGGGGCATACCCTGTTGCTGTCATGTATTATGAACGGCTTCTGAAGAATTACGGCGATCTCCTCGTTCAAGGCCATTCAGTACATATGAGAAGCCTGGAAAACCTCATCCGCATGGTAAAAGAGCCCTCCATAAAAATTAACTATTATAAAGATATTCTTGCCAGATTCCCTGACAAGGTAGACCAGGGTCCAATATATTATTATCTGGCAAAAACCTATGAAGAGCTCGGCGACTGGGATTTGAGCATACAGGCCTATAAAAAATTCCTCAGCTTCCCCGACGCAAAAATCGACGGAGCACCCGATGCCAAAGATGATATTACAAAAATGGTTGCCTATTATGACCGGAAGGACAAGGATTGGGTCTGGGAAAACCTGGACGATCTGGTTAGCGGAATAAAAAGCGCCATCTGGCAAAGAAATGCCAATCGATTGCTGGGTTACCGGTCTGGAGTTAATTTCTTTGCCCAGGTGTGGGCGGCCTCCGACCCCTCAGACCAACAGGAAATAACTCCTGATGATTTCATTTCGGATATCGATATTTTCCTTCGCTCCAGAGTTCATTTCAGCAGAACCCTTGATACCAGTTCAAATTCCAGGGAAGCATATTTGAAAACCTGGGGATGGTCCCACCGTATAAGCAGCTGGTATCTGTATTTCCGGCGTGTGGATTTTCCTGCAGACCCGGAGATTCACGGAAGATGGGAATGGGGAGGCATTTATTTTGGCGACAAGCCTTTCAGCGCTTCAGCGGATTCATAGCATACTGATCTTTTTGTCAGGTACTTTCTGTTTTTCCGTACCGTTAAGTGAGCTTTATTATTCCCGGACTGACAGTCATCCGGGGGTATATGCCGCGGGTCTGCTGCCCTCAGCAAACCTCTATCCCCCTGTAGAACGGCGCACCGTTTTTGATAAAGACAACGATCTTGTAAACCAATGGCTGATGCATTTCACAAAAGAAGAAAACAGGGCGTGGGTACAGGCAATTATTGACAGATCCGCGCACTACACTTTGTATATACGCGAGGAAGTTCTTGTCCGGAACCTTCCAATGGAACTCATCTACCTCCCCGGAATAGAATCAGGATTCAAATCCACTGCAGTCAGTAAATCCGGCGCCGCCGGGCTCTGGCAGTTTATGTTGAACAGTATTTCTCCCTATGGTATGACAGTCAGCAGTGAAATAGACGAACGTCTGGACCTGGTTAAATCAACAAAGGGGGCATTAGAAAAACTCACCTTGAATTACCGGACGCTTGGGGACTGGCTCCTAGCCGTTGCAGCATATAACTGCGGTCTTGGCTGTATGGAAAGGACCATTACAGCTGCCGGCAGCAGGGATTTCTGGGACATCCGCCACCTTCTCCCGAAAGAAACTCAGAACTATATCCCCAAATTTCTTGCATTTGCAAGGATCGGCATGTATCCGGAGCGATACGGATATTCAAGCACAAAGGCTTTACCGGTTACATGGAGCTTCATTGCTTACGATAAGACAATCAATCTGAGAATTCTTTCCGAGCGGACACAGATACCTCTATCCCGTTTACGGTTCTGGCATCCTGAACTGCGTAACGATATAAGCCCCCTGACTAACGGTACATTTATGCTGAAAGTACCTTCACATTATTCCGATATTGTAATAAGAACAGTCAATTCTCCTGATTTTTCAGGTATGGAATACTTTGTCAAAACAATTGAACGAGGTGACACCCTGTTTTCAATAGCACAGGCATCAGGCACGACGGTCAGCCAGCTGCTCGAACATAATCCCTCTTTAAAACCTGAATCCCTTACTGTAGGCGGCACCGTTCTTATACCTAAACACAGCGGTTTTAAACCTCCGGAATCCAGACTTAGCTATGAAACCCTTAAGGAATACAGCTATTACGTGGTACTGCCGGGTGATACACTCTGGAATATCGCAAAAAAATACGAAACCTACCCTGAATACCTGGCGTACTGGAATGACATAAGCCTTTTGCACACCATTCAGCCGGGGCAGCTTTTAAAGGTTCCATTACCTGGGAGGACTGAATGAAAGCCTTCATTCTTGTTAGTGCCATTCTGCTTGTCCGGCCTCTTATCTGTCAGGAATTAATCAGCTTTGAAAAAGTTATCGACTGGAATGAATCACAGGTGGTAGTGACCGCGATGTATGATTTTGCCCAGCCTTTCCAACCCCAGCTTCGTTTAAAGGCCCAGCGGGAACTTGAAAAAGCATTTCCCGGTTTATTGAAGACCGCCTTGCTCGATATGACAGTTGACTCAAGCACTACCGTTCTTGACGCTCTCCTGCTTGATTCAGGAACCCTGAAAAAAGTCGAGCGCCTCTTTTCTTCAGCGGTTCTTGAAGCGAGCGTTCTTACCCGCGATTTCAAAAGTATGAAAAATTCTTATATAGTAGGGTTTTATCCTTCAATTGCGGAAGCATTCCTTACTCATACATCTCCTCGTCCCATACGTCCTCTCATGGAACCCGCCGCATCGGGAAATTTTTCCGGTATTCTCATCTATGCAAAGGGTGTTTTTGACGTGTATGGAGAAAACACAAAGGATGAGCTGAAACCCTGCCTTTTCCCAAAACTGAGAGACTACAAAAGTGAAGTGTTGTTTGAATATAAAAACATGTCCTATGACGACATCATCTCTGACGGCATGGTATATTACACTGATTCTTCTGAAGACCCGGTAGTGGATGATCGTGTAGGCCTCGTACCCCTTCGTATCTATACATCTCAAATTTTCGGCATTCATAGAACGGACATTGTTCTTTCTCAAACTGATACCCACCGTCTTTTATCAGACGAGAGCGTTATAAAACTCCTTACAACCGGACGGGTTGCGGTTATCCTTGACCTACCTTAACGATATATGCAGTATTACAGCAAGCGGAGGTCTCGCGTATGAAAACGAAAATCATGCTTTGTTTTACCGTCATTCTACTCCTTGCTGCCGCCTGCGGACCCGGAAAAATTGGCTACGGTATTTTATTATGGCAGGAATCTGAATCCTCTTTGACTGCCAACCAGCTACTAGATATTTACATTGACTCGAGTATCCGAGACACCTATACCTTCACACCCAACGGCCGTGAAGAAATGCAGGAAATTAAGCGCTGGAGGGTCCTCTTTTTTGAAAAGAAAAAAGATGCGGAAGCCTTTGCCCTTGATTATGAAGTGAATAAACATCTGTTTGGAAAAACGCTCCAAAACGGACTTCCCGTTCGGGAAAAACCAGATGCCCAGTCGGAACGTGTATACCGTCTCCGCCTTGGAGAGGATGTAAAAATACTGTCACGTCTAGATGAACCGTCTGAAGTAGGTCAGTATACCGGATACTGGTATAAGGTCCTCACAAAAGAAGGTGTGCAGGGTTTCTGCTTTGATGTGTATTTGAAGATTTATGACATCACCGCTCACAACGAAAACGATGATGAAGTTCTCAGCCAAAATTTGATCAAATTCTTTGAATCCAGTTATGTACCGGATTATTACCGCAACATGATAGCCAATAATGCGATAGACCTTGACCGTTTCAAGGTCCAGTACGGACTTTTTCCTGATCTGGATAACAAAACGATCAGCATTGTGATCGAGAATTTCCAGAATGAGTTCAGCTTTGATGATATTTCTTCTCCATCACGGGATCAGTATGTTTTTGAAGGAACCGATTTGAAAATTCAATTTTTCCGGTCCACCTATATTAACGCAACTTTCAAGCGGAACGGAAAAGAAGAATCACATGACTTTGTCGTACTGAATGATGTAGAAGCCATCATCGCGGAAGAGCAGGAACGGCGTAGAGCAGTATTGGAAGCTTTCATAGAAACCTCAAAAATTCTGCAAAGCGACGCGTACGGAACACTCGTACTGGACGAAGAAGGTAATTTCCAATGGGACGGATACGCCCGCCTGAGTCCAAACATCATACCTGCTGATTACGGTACCCAGGGAACGATCCAATTCAATTATTTCCTTAAAAATGAGCTCCTTTCCAATTATGATGGTGTGGTTGCTTTTTCCTTCAACGAGGCCGTTGGCGGACATATATACTTCCTCTACCAGATCCGTGATACCGGTATCCAGTTTACCACTCTTAACGGGGTCAATCCCCGCGGAAAAATATTCGAAAAACAAAGTGATGATCCTGTCATAATGTTTTTTTCCTATGTAAGGGAATAGCAGCACGTGTCCTTTGTCCACTTACATGATATTTCATTAGCGTATGGCGACCGGGATGTATTGAAAGCCGTACATTTTTCTCTTCATACCGGCGATAAAGTCGCTGTCGCCGGGGTAAACGGCAGCGGAAAATCTTCTTTATTAAAAATAATTGCGGGTTTATCCTCTCCGGACAGCGGTGACCGGGACGTTTCGCCAGGTACCAGAATCGGATATCTGCCGCAGCAGGGAATAGTCCATACGGGGAAAACCCTCCTTTCCGAGGCAGATACCGCATTTACATACTTCCATGGTATAAATGCCGAGCGTATCCGGCTGGAACAGGAAATATCGACCTACGAAGAAGAACATTTCACCTTGTCTGAGCTTCTGGCGAAACATTCCTTTATCATGGAACAGCTTGAGAACGCCGACTACTTCCAGCGAACACGCTTTATAGAGACTGTCCTTTCAGGACTCGGATTTAGTGCTGATGATTTTGAGAAACATACAGAGCACTTCTCCGGCGGTTGGCAAATGCGCATTGCATTGGCGAAAATCCTTTTAAGCAACCCGGACTTTCTTCTCTTAGATGAACCAACCAATTACCTTGATCTTGAAGCACGTACCTGGCTTGAAGAATTCCTCTGTACCTTTAAAGGAGGCTATTGTGTTGTCTCCCATGACCGGTTCTTTCTTGACGCAACCGTAACCAAAGTCGCAGAAATATTTCTTGGACGTATACTTCTTTATAAAAGCAATTACTCCGGATTCGAAAAGGAAAGAAGTCAGAAACTGCTGCTCCTGGAGAAGGAATATGAAAAACAGCAGCAGGAAATAAAGAGTCTTGAAGATTTCATTTCCCGATTCCGGTACAACCAATCCAAAGCTGCCTTAGTCCAAAGCCGCATCAAGACTCTGGAAAAAATCATACCGGTAGAAATTCCACCAGCCTACCGTAAAGCGGTAATCAGTTTCCCGCAGCCGCCCCATTCCGGAAAACATATGGTTCAGTTGACTGATATTACCAAACGGTACGGATCACTTACGGTTCTTTCCTCCTTGTCATTGGAAATACTGAGGGGAGAAAAAATTGCCATTGTTGGTCAAAATGGAACAGGAAAGTCTACCCTGATGCGCATTCTTGCAGAAAAAGACAAGGAGTATGAAGGCTTCTGCAAATATGGAACCGGTGTAACCACAGGTTACTTTGCCCAGGACTTCGACCGTCTCATCTGCGGCAGTGATACTATTCTCGAGTACATGGAATCAAAAAGTCCGCTGCATCTGCATCCCCATCTAAGGGACATGCTCGGTGCATTTCTTTTTCAAGGCGATGACGTGTATAAACAGCTTGATGTCCTTTCCGGCGGAGAGAAAAGCCGCCTTGCCCTTTTAACCCTTCTTTTGTCTCCCAGTAATTTTCTTGTATTGGACGAGCCTACCAACCATCTGGATTTACACAGCAAGGATGTACTTTTGAAAGCGCTGACATCTTATACAGGAACAGTAGTATTTGTTTCTCATGACCGCGATTTCATAGATAAACTCGCGACCAAAGTATTAAATCTGAACGAAGAACCCCCGAAACTGTATCCCGGTGATTACGAATACTTTCTTTCCCAATGGTCAAAAACTCAAGTACTTCAAAATGATTACGCATCAAATAAAACCCCGGAATTGACCGATAATCAGCTGTCCCGGGAACAGCGTAAAAGAATGAAAATGAAAATTCGGCGGCTTATCGAGGAAGAAACCCGCATTATGGACAGGCTGGAAGATCTGGACAAGGAAAAAACAGAAATAAATCACCAACTCGCCCTCCCCTCCGTCTATGCCGACGGCGACACTACAAAAACACTTTTGACCCGTCTTTCCTCGGCGGAAAAAGAAGAAGAACTGCTTCACGCAGCCTGGGAAAGCACTGAACTTGAATTATCTGAACTCAAGAGCTGTCTTGGCACATCTCAAGATTTCTAAAAGGATACCTGATACTATGAAATTCAATAAGAACAACCTGCCTCTGTTTATCCAGATTTTTTCATTATCGGCGATCGTCGGTACTCTGTCATGGGCCATTATTGCCATTATTCTATTAAGAATCGGCATTGATCTTTCCTTTGTTGCCGGTACAATCGGCTTCGATGTATACATCGTATCATGTGTCGTGCGCCTGAATCCGGGAACCCTTGCAGGTATTGCAGCCGGTTCATTTATCTGCGCTAAACTTCAGTAGGAACTTCCCCATGACGAATAGCCATCCCTTGCTGCTTGCGTCGGCAAGTCCAAGACGCCAAGAGATTCTATCGCTGTTGAACATACCCTTTACCGTGTACGATGCCGATATTGACGAGACACTCATCGGAACCGATCCTCAGAAAAACTGTGTCAGGCTGTCCATCAAAAAAGCCGAAGCTGCCTCTAAGCACTATAAAAACCATTTCATTGTAGCGGCTGATACTATGATTTATTTCAGGAACAACATTCTTGGAAAACCTGCAGACAAAACAGAAGCAAACCGTATGTTGTCTGATTTTTCGGGAAAAACTCATTGGGTATTCACCGGATTCTGTGTCTATAATCCGCTCACCGGCAAATTCCACAGCGGCTTTGACAAAACCAGGGTTAGATTCCTGCCTCTTTCCCATGGGACCATACAGTGGTATTTGGGCACTGGTGAATGGAAGTCGGCGGCCGGCGCATACCGTATCCAGGGAGCCGGAGCTTGTCTTATCCGTCAGATCAAGGGGTCGCACTACACGGTGATGGGCTTGCCTATTCATAAAATTTATGGCATTTTAAGGCAACACTATTTAACATAATCTGTTTAAAACAGGTTATAAAATTTCCGGTTTCACCATGAAACCGAGATCACACAGAGAAGGATGCGGATATATCCGCATGTAGGAGGATTGCTTTGGCAGTTGTAACCATGAAAAACCTGTTGGAATCAGGTGTACATTTCGGGCATCAGACCCGCCGATGGGACCCCAGGATGAAACGCTTCATCTTCGCGGAGCGAAACGGGATCCATATCATCGATCTCCAGAAAACTATCGCAAGTATCAAGGAAGCATACCGTGTGGTTCAGAAAAATGTCCACGACGGAAAATCCGTGCTTTTTATTGGTACAAAGAAACAGGCTCAGCAGGCTATTCAGAAAGAAGCTGAACGCTGCGGCATGTTTTATGTGAATAACCGTTGGTTGGGCGGAATGCTTACCAACTTCTCTACCATTAAGCAATCAATTCTCAGGCTTAAGAAAATTGAAAAGATGGAGATCGACGGCACTTTTGACAATTTAACAAAAAAAGAAGTGTCGAGACTGAATAAAGAAAAATCCCGTCTGGAAAAAAACCTGGGCGGAATTAAGGAAATGAAGGAACTGCCCGGCCTTGTGTTCATTGTCGACACAAAAACCGAAGCAATAGCCGTTGCAGAAGCGCGGAGAATGGGTCTTCCCATCATTGCAGTGGTAGACACCAACTGTAATCCTGAAGGAATTGATTATCCCATCCCCGGTAATGACGACGCGATTCGCGCGATTACCCTTTTCACCCAGATTATCGCAAACGCGGTTATAGAGGCTGATAATGAAGTCGGACTCGAGGTCATTGAAACCCTACAGGATGATGAATCAACAGGGACAAAGGAAGAAAAGGCATCTAAAGAGCCTGCGGCGGAACCGGCAGAGGATCTGTACGTCAGGGGTGACGACAGCGAGAGTTTTGCAGACAAAGATTATTCGGATTATGAACCCGAGAAAGATGACACCAAGCATGTGTCAACCGCTGCGGCAGAATCTGAAGATACTGCAGAAAATCTCATTGATGAGGATAAACTTTACGAGGAGTAAAAAATGGCTATCAGTGCAAGTGATGTTAAAGCACTAAGAGATAAAACTGGCGCAGGCATGATGGACTGCAAAAAAGCTTTGACCGATGCGAACGGAGACTTTGCTCAGGCCGAGCGTATTCTTAAGGAGCTGGGATTAGCTGCCGCGGCGAAACGCAGCGACAGGGAAACCAATGAAGGCCGTGTATTCACCATGTTGAAGACGGATAAAGCGGCAATTCTTGAGCTGGCCTGTGAAACCGACTTCGTTGCCCGTAATAATGATTTCATCAGGTACGGTAACTCAATACTCGAAAAGATAATCGACAACAGCCTCACTGAAGCGAATGATGAAATCGACGGTATGATTAAAGAAGCTGTTGGAATTATCAAGGAAAATATCACCATTTCCAAATTTGCTCTTATGAGTATTTCCGAGTCTGAATATGTTGTCGATTATGTGCACGGAGAAGGCACCATAGGCGTACTGGTCAAGCTCGGACTGGAAAACAACAGCCTGAAGTCACATGCGACTGTTAAGGAATTTGCTTTCGATACAGCTCTACACGTTGCTGCGTTCAATCCCCAGTACCTGGATCAGCAATCTGTTGATCCGGCCTATCTGAAAGAGCAGGAAGAGATTTTTACCACGCAGGCAAAAAACCTCGGTAAACCCGAGAATGTTGTTGCTGGTATCGTAAAAGGCAAGATCAATAAACATATGTCTGAAATATGCCTTCAGGATCAGCCCTTTGTGAAAGACGACAAAGTGAGCGTCCAGAAAAAGGCCGAGATGGTTTCAAAAGAAGCCGGCGGTAAAGTATTCGTTAAAGAATTTATTTACTATCGTATTGGCAAATAAAAAAAGGGGCCCGGTTGCCGGGCCCTTTTTACCTTCAACGGAATAAGGGAGCTTATAGAATGGATGAATTACTATTAACGACAGAAGAGCGAATGGGTAAAAGCCTCTCCTCCCTGAAGGATGATTTTAACGGCGTGCGCACAGGCAGGGCTTCAACCTCCTTGTTCGATAAAATCAGGGTTGATTATTACGGCAGCCCTACTCCCCTCAATCAAGTAGCCACCGTATCCACCCCGGAAGCACGGCTTATTGTCATTCAGCCCTGGGATAAAGGGGTATTACCGGAAATTGAAAAAGCTCTTTTAAAATCTGAACTGTCGGTCAATCCTAATAACGACGGTAAAGTAATCCGCATTAACATCCCTCCTCTAACAGAAGACCGCAGAAAAGAATTAGTAAAACACGTGAAAAATATTGCAGAACAATCACGGGTTTCAATACGCAATATCCGGCGTGACGCAAACGATGAATTGAAAAAAATGCAGAAAAACGGTGACATCACCGAAGATGATGAAAAGCGCGGTGCTGATGAAATTCAGAAACTGACAGACAAATACGTAAAGGACATAAACACTTTGTTGGAAGACAAAGAGAAAGAGATTCTAGAAATATAAGAGCCAGCCATGAAGTCCAGCAAAAAGCGAGCTTTTCCTTCTCATGTTGGTATCATAATGGACGGGAACGGCAGGTGGGCAGTCACACGCAAGAAACCCAGAACATTTGGTCATAGAGAAGGGTTGAATACTGCCAAACGCATTGTCAAACACGCATCATATCTGCAGATTCCTTATATCACCCTGTATGCCTTTTCTACGGAAAACTGGAAACGGACAAAGGATGAAGTAGGCTTCCTTATGGATCTCATCCGTCTGCACCTAAAAAAGGAAATGCAGTTTTATATTGATAATCAAATACGGGTAGTTCACACCGGGAACCCTCATGGTCTATCCAAGGCTATTCTGAATGAAATTCAGACAGTAGTTAACGCAACTTCCGGATTTACTGGTACAACAGTCAATCTCGCCATAAACTATGGGGGCCGTGATGAAATAGTCCGGAGTGTTCAGCGAATAGTTGAGGCAGGGGTCATCAATGAATTATCGGAAACCCTTATTTCTGCCTATTTGGATCAACACGGATTTCCAGATCCCGATCTGATTATCCGTACAGGCGGTGATTGCCGCTTAAGCAATTTCCTGCTATGGCAAAGCGCATATTCTGAAATATTCATATCTGATAAATTTTGGCCAGACTGGACAGAGGCTGACTTAGACGCCGCATTGGATTCTTATTGCGGCCGGGTCAGGAAATTCGGAGGTGTTTTGTGAGTAACTTGAAAACTCGCCTTGCAATGTTTTTTGTAGCAGTTCCCAGCATTTTTTCCATACTCTTACTGCTGCCTCATTATAATCATCTTGTCTTTCACCTGCTGGGTATACCATTTTTGGTTCTGGCCGGGAAAGAAATGAAACTCCTCCTTGCAAACAAAGGCATATATGTTGTCCCGGGCATATCTTTTCTTCCTGGTATTTTCCCTGTCTATATATACCTTCAGAATATAGGCATCATTCCCTCCGAGTATTTCCCCTATTTTCTTTTTCTTCTATTCGCATATCCCATAACAATCGAAGCCTTTATTAAGAAAGAGGAGCAGCTGAAGGATGTCATATTGCGGATAATGGGAGGAATTGGAATTATAGTATATCCAGGATTTCTTTCCATTTTCACTCTGTCAATTTCTACACTCCAGGACCCCGGTCTTCATTTTTTCCTTTTTTTCTGGCTTGTGTTTGCCAACGATACCTTTGCTTACCTTATTGGCATGCTCTTTGGAAGAAACAGTCAAAATTTCTCGGTGGTAAGCCCTAAAAAGAGTCTTGTAGGGTTTATCGGGGGATTTTCCTTCACTATTATCTTTGCTGTCCTCTGGCAGATTATATTTCCCCAGGCATTCAGATCCATACCTGTAAGTATCGTGCTGGGTATTGCTATGGGCTTCAGCGGTATAATCGGCGACCTGTCTGAATCTGCACTGAAACGGAGCGCGCAGATTAAGGATTCAGGTGATATTATTCCTGGCAGAGGCGGTATCCTGGATTCCATAGATTCCGTTCTTTTATCAGGACCTGTGTATTTATTTATCCTTAGTTTTTTTTGAGGTAAAGTATAAGTGGTATTTTTGTATATCGTCACCGGCTTATTAGGGCTTGGAATAATTGTTTTCATTCATGAACTCGGCCATTACACAGCCGCGAAACTCGTTGGCATTGAAGTGGAAGCCTTCGCCCTCGGCTGGGGTCCTCCTGTTTTTTCATTTCAAAAAGGACGCACTGAATATCGGCTGTGTCTTTTCCCGGTTGGCGGGTATTGCAAAATGAAGGGGGAACAGATAATTGAAAAGAAACTTGAAGGACAGGAAGTACCTCAGAGCGATATAAAAAACAGTCTCTTCGGAGTATCTCCACAGCGCAGAATTGTTACCTATCTTGCAGGTCCATTATTTAATGCAGTTTTTGCAATACTTTTATTCAGTATAGTGTGGATAATTGGTACTGATTATCAGTCATGGGAAAGTAAAATAGTAGTAATCTCCGATTATCCCGCACTTTTTGAAGAAAGGGATAACTACCCGGTAGATATTGCAGGACTACAAACTGGAGATGAGATCCTCAGTATAGGCGCAAAACAAGTACATAATTACCGTGATTTGCAGGAGATAATTTCCAGGAATCCTGATACACCCTTACCTGTAAGGTATCTGCGTGATAATCAAATTATCGAAACACAAATAACCCCCGAATTAAACAAACGGAACGGGACTGGCTTCATAGGCATTGCACCATGGATTCCTCTCAAGATCTCGTCTCTCACAACAGGCTCTCCTTTTCATGCCGCCGGGTTAAGAAAAGGAGACCTGATAACAGAGGTCAACGGCACATCTGTTTACAATAATTACGATTTTTTGTCGGCTTTGGAAAACTCATTTCATGTGAGTACGGTCCCTACAATCACGTATATGCGTAACCGTGAAGTTATAACGGTAACAGTTCCTGTACATCCATCTGAAACCGAAGACAGTTTTGGTTTACAGCTGGAGTCCACTACATTCACAGACGTTGAACGCAATCCCATTAAAGCGGTTTATCAGGGTATATCTGAAACAATCGATGTGCTGATTATATCCGTCCGCGGAATCGGACTGCTTTTTAAAGGGATTGATCTTAAAGAGACTGTATCCGGGCCATTGCGCATCACCTATACAGTCGGTCAATACGCTGTATACGGTTTTTCTCACGGTATCAAAACCGGGTTAACAACAATTTTTCAGTTCATATCTTTCATAAGTGTCGCCTTGTGTTTCATGAATCTTTTACCACTGCCGGCTGTAGATGGTGGCATGATTTTGTATAATGTGGTTGAATGGATACGTAAAAAACCCCTTTCCATGAAAACTTTTTATCGTTATCAAATGGCAGGAGTAATCGTAATTGCGCTGCTGCTAACTACGAGTCTGTTCAACGATATCCGTTATTTTTTGTTTAAGTAAGGAGAGGTTAATCATGCAGTTTCAGTGTTATTGTAATAATGCAGTAGAAATACCCGTTAAAGACGAATACATTTTAGATGACGACACAATTACCTCTATTTTACAGGGTGAATTCCTTTCCACCAGCTGTGATCGCTGCGGGAAAATACTCAAACCTGAAATACCTCTTACTTTCCGCACCCTGGACAACGAGCATGTATCATTTATCCCGGAAAATGAAAGATTCTCAACATTTGAAACGCAGCAACTGGATAGTAATTCACTCTATGTAATCGGTTATCCTGAACTTATTGAATACATACACATCCTTTCGAAAGATTTTAAAAAAGAGATAATCGAAATCATTAAATTGCAAATTATCCAGAAAGTACCCGATCCGTCAAAAACTGTAATACTCTTCCAGGATTATGTCGATTCCAGATTGATATTCCACATACATGGTCTGAAAGACAATGAAATTGCTGTTATGAAAATTCCTTACTCCCTCTATCAATCAATAGAAAAGGATTTCAGAAAGCTGATACAGAATGATCCGTATAAAACTATTGTAGAAAAACCCTATATATCCGTTCGCAAACACTTAGCCGATGAGGCAGGCGAATGAAATCAGCGAGTATTTTTTGCCTCCTATTTATTGTTTCCTTTTCTCTTTTTTCTGATGTTCGTTTTACAATGAATCGCGGTCACGCTAAAACCGCCAACTCAATTGATATAGACGATACGACAGGTAATGTCCTTTCAGTCGCAGACGACGGCAAACTGATCATTCATGATATTGAACACGGATATGTCATTGAACAGAAACAGCTGTCATCGATGTATATTAAGAAGATTGTAAAGCATCCCTCAGATTCAATCATTGCTGTATTCGAAACCGATAATCTTCATACCTATCAAATTAGTGTATGGGATATCAGTAAATGGCAAAAACTGTATACCTACAGTGTATCGGAAACACCTTTGTATATGGACTTTTCACCCAAAGGAACCTACATCGTCTATACAACAACCGAATGGAACAGTATTCATTTTCTTGAGACCAAAACCGGGGAAATCAAACCGTTGATTTCAGAAGGTTTCGGTATCATCCCCTCCCTTTTCATTTCGTCAAGTGAGAAAACAGTTGTAGCATACGGTCCCTCGGGAAAGATTTTTTACGTTGATGTGAAAACCGGCAGACAAAAAGAAAACACTCCGATCGCAACCGTAAATAATCTGCAGAACGTTTTGTTTCACCAAAAAGGGCGTTTTTTGTTCGGTACAAAAGATAGCGATCTTTATATTGTGGACCTGGTCAACGGTTCAATTGTTGAACGAAGAGCAGTTGGCGAAATACAGCATTTTTCGTTGTATGATGATTCACTTTACGCCTATGTGAAAAATAACAATTACTATTACATTCAAAAATTCAATCTGACAGAAAACAGACTCATTGAAACCGTATCAAACGACAGGAACATCCCGTTTTCCTATGACATACTTGCATCTTCTTCTCATATAATTCTCACCGGGATAGAAGGCAATATTTATATTTATGATACTGGTAATCTTCATAACGTAAGTTATGACCCGTTAGTCCCGGTTTCCGTTTCAAACGTCATGTTTCACAATGATCAGCTCTATTGTCTGTTTGACCGGACTATACTCATTTTTTCCAGTGATTTTTCAGATGTTCAGACATTTTTCCCTGATCGGCGGATAGAGGGTTTTCATATTCAAGATAACCATCTGCTGTTTTGGGATGACTCGTTCACGCTGTTTAGCTACGATCTTGTTTCAGAAAATCTTATACAGCTGCTTTCCTTATCAGAACCAGTGAAGGCAGCAACTTCATTCGGCGACCGTTTTGCTGTTTTAGAAAACAGCGGAACCCTTCACGTCGTATCTGTAAGCGGTGACATTGAGCCGCGAAGGTATCCCACCAAAGAGCTTAATGCCATCATCATGCCCGATGAATCAACCATTCTTGGCGGCAGGAATATAGGCGGCTCATTCAATACTTCCCTCATTCAAATCAATGCTCAGACCGGAGAAATTATCGGGCTGGACAACAAAAACATGATGATTGTAGATATGTCGTGCAATACAAGCACAGGTTCTATTTACACTCTGGGGGTTCAAGAGCGACGCGGAATCCAATACACGGTCATTAGCGAGATTCTTAAAAACGACTATACCAACTCAAGTCCCATTGCTACATTCAAGGGTATTGATACTACCATTTCGTATATTTCAGATCCCATCAGCTCCCGTTTCTTCATTTTTACCGGCACGCAAGGGCTGCAGATGTATTCCTGGGAAGGTTTCACCGTTTTACAGAAGGGGTCCCATTTAGCTACCGAACTGTTTCTTTCAACTGATTATGTACTCACCCTGAACAATAACTATTCATTATCCTTCTGGAATAAAAAATCCGGGAATTTCCTTTTTGACCTGTATATTGCAGATCCGACTCATTATGTCATGACATTTTCGGACGGAACGTTTTATTCCAACCAAGGCCTGAGCCCATACATTAAATACTTTAACGAGAAGAACACCAACCTGAATAACACAGCCGGTTTCCTGCGATCCGCACCGTTTTAGGGCGCGTCGTAGGATAGGTTCTCAAACTTTGTAAATCTTGGAATAAAAGCAAGTTTTATTGTGCCGACAGGACCGTTCCTTTGTTTTGCGCAAATAAGTTCCGTCTCTATATTGTTCACATCTTTTGTGCCGTCTCTCTCCCCTCTGTCTCTGTGAAGAAATAATACGACATCTGCATCCTGCTCAATTGATCCTGATTCACGAAGATCTGCTAAGGTCGGAGCTTTCCCCTCTACCTGCCGTCCAACCTGAGAAAGGCAAATAACCGGAATTTCCAGCTCACGAGCCAAGGATTTGAGAGACCTTGAAATCTCACCTACCTGTTCATAGCGGGGCGTGTTTCCTTTGCTTTCCGGTTCTATTAGACCTATATAATCGACAAATAAGGCCCGGATATTCTGCTGCGATTTCATCCGTCTGGCCTGCGCCCGCAAATCCAGAAGTTTCATGTTCGGTGTGTCGTCTATGAAAAGTGGCGCTTCGTATATTCGTCCTGCCGCTTCGGTCAGGTTATGAAAGTCAGACGGTTTTAACATTCCAGTACGCAGTTTCTCTGAATTTATACGGGCTTCTGCAGCTACAAGACGCTGCATCAGCAGCATATCAGCCATTTCAAGGGTGAAAAATCCGACCGGAATATGCTGCTTGATGGCCATGTTTGCCGCCATCGTCAATGCCAGAGCGGTTTTTCCGACTGACGGCCGGGCTCCTATGATGATGAACTCACTGTTCTGAAAACCGCTTGTCATATTATCAAGGTCAGGGAACCCTGTTGGAACGCCGGTATAATGTTCTTTTGTATGAAAGAGTTTTTCGATAGCTTCAATAGTTTTGGGGATTATCTCATTCGCTGCTTTATAGCTGCCGGATGGGTTTTTATCCGTAACCTCAAATATCTTTCTTTCCGCTTCTTCTATAATAACACGCGGTTCGATCGATTCGTCGTGAGCTTCCGCGACCAGCTCATCGGCCACACGCAGGATGGTCCGTCGTATGCTGGACCCTTGTACCAGCTGGGCATAATACTGGACATTTGCGGCCGTAGGAACCGCTGAAGTCAGTTTAGAAACGTAAGAAGCTCCACCCGCCTTATCCAGTTCCTGGTTCAGCTTCAGTTCTTCCGTCAGAGTTATCAAGTCGATAACTTCGCCCTTATTGAACAAATCGATTATAGCTTTGAATATTTTCTTATGAGCAGTTTTGTAAAAATCAGAAGGCCTGAGGAATTGTAATACATTCCCCAGGCACTCTGGATCGATAAGTATAGCCCCTAATGTAGCGACTTCCGCTTCATCATTATGGGGAGTTATTCTGTCTTTCAGTTTTACAGGTTCCATGACAGACTAACCGAGTCTGTTATGCTTCGTCAGTTTCTTCGTCTTCTGCGGTTTCTTCTGTGTCTGCAGACGCTGTCACGTCTGGAGTTTCTGAAACAGCTTCTTCCACGATTTCTTCTTCGGGTGCAACTTCCGCTGCTTCTGGTTTCGAAACTGGCTCGACTTTTGCGGCTTCAGCTTTTGCGGCTTCAGCTTTTGCGGATTTTGCTTCCGTGCTTTCCTTGTCGCTCACAATGGTAAAAACAAGTTCGGCAGTTTCATTCTCATACAGTTTGATTTTCGCAGAGAATTTGCCCACTGTTTTTATGCTATGGTCAGTCAATTCGATCTTCCGGCGTTCTATCTGTACACCGTTTTTCGCCAGGTGATCGCTGATCATAGCGTTCGTTACAGAGCCGAAGAGTCTGCCGTTATCTCCCGCAGGCATTGGAATGACAATCTCAAGAGCTTCGATTTTTTCCTTCTGCCCCATCGCGGCTTTTCTTTTCTCTTCTTTCTTCTTTGCAATGATTTCTTTTCTTGCATCAAATATCTTTACATTTCCTTTTGTAAAAGGAACTGCCAACCCTCTGGGAATAAGAAAGTTTCTTGCAAAACCGTTTTTAACCGTTTTTACATCGCCTTCTTCTCCAAGATTAGTGACATCTTCATTCAATATGATTTTCATGTCCTTTTCTCCTTTCTCGATAATGAATCCATATTTCAGAAACGCCGAAAACAGGTACACCAAAAATTATCAATAGATTGATTCCCGGTGTAAAAATACCAATGATACAACCAATAGCAATGGCTAACCTGGCTCCTTTGCTCACAGAATATTTATCATATAATTCTTCAACAATAGCGATACCCCGTACCGCGAATAAATAGGTAAACAGCATTGCTGTGTTCCAAAAAATATACCCGGCTACATCATATTGCAAATAAGAAGTAACCAGCACACCGGACCAGCCGATAATGAAAAACCACACAAAACGGTCATCAAAGGTAAACGATTTCAATGAAACCGCCACGCCCATTTTAAAGCGGTAAAACAGCTTTTTAGACAGGTAATATGCAAGCGTACTCATCATATACAACGACGCAAGAAAATTCTTAAACACCGCTTCTATCGTAAACTTATATATACTGCCGCTGTCTATACCATACTCACTAAGGAGTTCCCCGTTGACCATTCCATCCAGAATCGTCTTAAGCTGTTCCCGAAAAAAATCCGACAGTTCCTGATTACTTCCCATGAAGAGCAGGAACGGTACCGACATAAAAGCGATACTTGCGATACCGTACAGCGAGGCAATCAGCCGTGTTGTACGAAAATCATGCAGTATAAACCATACACCGGCGTAGACTGCAGCTGGAAGAGCGACTTCCAACAGTACAAGCCTGGATTTCAGCCCGGGAGGAATACCTGTTATTGCAAACATGCTGATAATCAATATTCCCGCTAAGGCAACTATACCTGTATGCACAAACCATTTTTCACCACGGTTATAATACGCCCACATGAGGGGTAGTATAAACAAGAAGAATACGGGGCTTATTTTGTACAGCAGCACTGCAAGTATTACCGTACCGGAAAAATCGCTCCATTTCTTCTTTACTGCATCCATTATTTTTTTACAAAGGGCAGAAGCGCGATAACCCTCGCCTTCTTTATTTCCTGAGCCAGATGCCGCTGGTGTTTTGCACAGGTCCCGGTTATTCTCCTTGGCAGAATTTTCCCGCGTTCGGTAACAAAACGTTTCAGTACCTCTATATCCTTGTAATCCGGTTTGTTTTTATTCACACAAAACCGGCAGACCTTTTTCTTAAAAAACGGTTTTCCCCGCTTAAACCCGCGGTCTTTCCTGTCGTCATAATTTTTATCGTTATCTGAATTTCTTCCGTCGTAATCTTGTTTATCCGACATGTAAATGCTCCTCTATTAGAATGGAATATCGTCCTCGAAATCGTTTGAATATTCTTCTTTCTGAAAACGATCGAATGACTGTTTCTGGTTGTCATTCTGGTTGGATTCGGTTCTGGTACCGCCGCCTCCGCCAAGAAGCTGGATATTTTTCGCGTGTATTTCCACACGACTTCGCGGCTGACCATCCTGTTCCCACCGGCTTTGCCTGAGTTCCCCTTCAACCCCGATTTCTTTACCTTTTACCAAATATTGGTTGAGGGTTTCTGCGGTTTTTCCCCATAATGTAATATCAAAAAAATCGGTTTCATCCACCCATTGCTCACCAGACCTCTTCCTTCGGTTTACTGCAATAGCGAATTTACTTACCGCAATACCGGAACTTATATACTTAAGCTCCGCATCCCGTGTTAACCGACCGATTAATACTACTACATTCAGGTTTGCCGCCATGTGAATATCCTTGTGTTTAGGCTTTTACAAAGAGATATTTCAGTAATTCCGTCTTAATGCGCAGTCTCTCATCAAGCTTTGCGAGGGATTCCGGTTCAAGAGTAACATTGTAAAAGGTATAGTGGCCCTTTTGCTGTTTTTTGATTTCATACGCAAGATCTTTGACGCCCCAGTCATCCTGCTTTACAATCTTGCCTTTCTCTTTATCGATTTCCGCTTTGATGATCTCCAGACCTGCTTTGTACTGATCATCTTCCGGTCTTGTTATGACCGTTAATTCATAGGTGTTCATCGTTCCTCCCTGTGGACATTATTGATCCGACAGATATATTTCTGCCGGATAAAGAGGTCACGGTAACGTATCACTTGTCCACAAAAAGGTCAAGATAACTATTGTACAGGCCGTAAATTATTGTAGAACCTGCGCGATATCATTGATCCTGAATGAGTTTCTATACTATAAATAAGGTAGTACTGGAGAATCACTAGTGGCGGAAATTGTTCATTTTGATAATGATTTATACTATATCAATGAGGGACTGTCAGTCCTTCTGAACATATTCGATATAGAAATCGACGAAACATTCTTTTTTGACAAAATTGTAGAGGATATCCTCTTCTTTGATGCCGTCATTGGCAAATTGAGTTTACAACTTAAAGAAAATCCTAAAACACCGCATATGGACACCGTCTACAGGAACCTGTTCCTTACACAAAGCCGGTTTATTGATATAGTAGTCAAACTCATTAACAATCCTGATTCATCACACCTGCCTTTCAGCCCGTTTTTAGAAAAGTTCCAGGACATACTTTCGTTACACAGCAAGGACAATGCGTCCCTGCAGGAGCTGTTTGACAACTCCGGCAGCGAAGATGACAGCGATGTCATATCCCAGGAAGAATATCATTTTCTTTTTCGTGAAGAACCAGAAGAATGATCCTTCTTCCCGTGTTTCATTGTCTCCTGACAGCACAAGCTTTTCCATGTTTTTGACAGGAATACCCCAGCGTGAAGATAGAACTTACCGGAATGAGTCTTAAAGGCGATGCGATCGGGATCGTTACCGATACCTCAGGAAACCGCCGACAGGTATATGCGCCCTTCGGCTGTCCCGGCGATATAATCGAGTACCGCTCCCCTTCATCAACCAATCACCCGGAGCAGTTCAGCCTTGTAACTCCTTCTTTGAACCGGGTATCTCCTGAGTGCGGCCACTTTGGAGTATGCGGCGGCTGCACATACCAGCATATCGCGTATGATACCCAGACTTCCCTTAAGCACCGGCAGCTTCAGGATATCTATGACAAAATTCTTCCAAAAACCAATATCAGCTTTGTCCCGAGCGATCTCAGGTACCGCTACCGCAATAGAATAACCCTTCAATCCCATGGCTCTGCCATAGGATTCTCGTCCCGGGGCTCACATACGGTCTTTAACCTCAAAGAGTGCAGGATAGCAAGTGAACGGGTTGAACAAAAGGCCCTGGAACTTGTGGAAAGCGGAATTCCCCCGGGATACTACGGCGTGTGTGTTTACGAAGATGGTGATGATATGCAGACCTTCTATCTTAAAAACCAGGCCGATTCACCGTCTTTCATACAGATAAACGGCGGAATAAACACAAAGATTATCAATTCCATTCGTGCCAGACTCAAAAAAATCGGCGCTGGATCCAGAATACTTGATCTGTACTGTGGTAACGGAAACTTCAGCTTCCCGCTGTTTGATATTGCACAAGAAGTGATCGGTATTGACAGTTCCTATCTTTCAATCGCACGAGCTAAAGAAAAATCATCCAGTTTGGGTCTGGAACATTTTCATTTTTACGAAATCCCCGTGGAAAACGCACATTCACACATCCGCACCTATTCAAAAACAACCGACTGTATGATTCTTGATCCTCCGCGCCGCGGCCTGCGAAAGGATGCGTCTTTTCTGGCCGCCCTGCATATTCCGTTGGTACTGTATGTAAGCTGTAATCCCCTTACTTTAAGGACTGATATTCTTGAATTCATCAAAACCGGTTATCATATCGAAACATTGACGGGTTTTGATATGTTTCCGCAGACTCCTCATATTGAGTCTTTGTGCGTTTTGAAAAGATAGTCCCAGTCAACCGGGAAACTCAATGATATCTTCTGGAGGAGCAATGACATCCCTCCGTTCTTTTCCTAAAATTTCTCTGATGGCTGTACTGTGTTTTCCCATGATGTTCCGCAGTTCGGCGCTGTTGAAACTCGTAACAATCTTGTATGCATCATTTACAGACACCACATCCCCCTCAGAGAAAACCCCCTCCACATGCACTATACCGCTGGGAAGGAGGCTTTTACGGTTATGAAGGGCGTTAAGAGCACCTTCGTCAACGATAATTTTTCCGCTCACCTGAGAGTTCTGTATCCACCGGCGCCTGCCGGATATTTTCTCGCCGGGAATGATGTGTGTCCCGACAACCGCACCTTGAAGGATTTC
>JAFGQL010000036.1 GCA_016935695.1 Spirochaetales bacterium | reverse complement strand
CGGTCCGTAATTTTATTGACAAGGAACTGCGCGCTGATCCTTGTATACGGACTGTTCTGCAAAGGACTCCGCCGGTATTTACCTCCAGCCATGCTGTCTTTTTTACACCTTATTCTTGATCATAACCGGATATGGATGCTGTTGATTTGAAGACAAAAAGATAATTATCTGATTGCGGCGGCTGACATAGCCGTGTAGACTGAACACATAATGAGCGATTCGTTGGTACGGGGCAAGGAGCTTCTTTTAAAACAGGTGTTCAAGTACATCTCTTTTGCTCTTCTGTTTCTTAATCTTCCCGGATTGTATATAGCATATACTAAATTCATACCCGCTTTGTTTGTTGCACAGATAGTTGCCCTTATTGTTTACTTTTATCTTGCGTTCTCACACCGGTTTGGGTACAGAGTCCTTCTGTCTGTGTATCTGTTTACCGCCTTCAGTGTCGCTCCGGTCGCCCTTTTCAAGACAGGTTTGTACGGAGCAGGATATATCTGGCTTGCCTCCGGAGTGGTTATCTCCGCCTTGTATGGTAAACGCCGGGCAATTTTCGGGACAGCACTGGGGATGATAATTGTTTACGGCGTTTATGGTGTCTACATGTTGAACGGTCACTCAGTTTTTGCCTACCCGTTGATTCCCTATATAGTAACCGGGCTCAATCTTCTTGTGGTTGCCCTGATTCTTGCGTTCATCATGTACCAGCTGTTGAATATGGCCCAAACGGCGGTTGATGCGGAGAGGGGCTATGCTTCCCATTTGGAAGAAGAGCTGGATGACAATGAACGGATACGGCGGCAGCTTACCGAAGCCCTGGAGCAAAAGTCGCTCATGCTGCAGGAGCTGAATCATCGCGTAAAAAACAACATGCAGGTCATTTCCAGCCTTATAAATCTTACCGGTTACAACAAATCACATCATGAATATGTGCAGGTCTTGAAAAACAGGATACGCTCCATAACCGCGGTTCATTATCAGCTTTTTTCGGAGAACGGACTGGGGACAGTTAACCTTGTGCGGCTGGTTGAGAGCATATCAAAGTCGGTACAGCAGAATCTTGAGAACCTCAACATTGCCTTAAGCTTTGATTCCTGCATAGGCACCATTCCTGTTCATCCCGACAGGGCCATAAATATCGCGTTGGTCATGAATGAGCTCATTACCAATGCCTATAAGCACGCATTCATGGACTGCCCGCGGGAAGGGGACCGCAGAATTATCATTTCTATCGGTATCGAGCAATCAGTGGTACTCATTACGGTGAGTGATAACGGTTGCGGTTATGCAAGCGACAAGAAAACCGAAGGGCTTGGGCTGACCCTGGTGGAAAAACTGTTGTCTCAGTGCGACGCCAGCTACGACATTGTATCTGCCGGTAAGGGGACAAAAATCACCATCATGATTGACAAGGATACGGCTATCGTGAATCCTCAGCCTACTTCTCCCGGCGCCCTGGCCCGGGAAAAAATGAAAAATGACGCCACGTTAATGTGAACCTTCATTGGTCATCATGTACTGTTGTTTTTTCGGTGGCATTTTTCTCTCTTCTAATGGTATATTCAAAAAATGAAATTATTGTCATGGAATGTTAACGGTATACGCGCCGTGCACAATAAAGGCTTTCTTGACTGGTTTGCCGGGGGAAATGCCGATGTTGTGTGCCTTCAGGAAACAAAAGCAAGACCCGAGCAGCTTCCTGCAGAATTGACGGGCATACCGGGGTATGAACACCACTGGGCCTGGGCCGTGCGTAAGGGATACAGCGGAGTGGGGGTATATACCAGGATAAAGCCCCTGGATGTATCACTGCTGGGTGTCAAGGATTTTGATGATGAGGGCCGCACTCTTGTCCTGGACTTTGACGGTTTTACCCTCTACAACTGTTACTTTCCAAACAGCCAGGCAGAAGGCGCCCGACTGGATTACAAACTGGCTTTTTGCGAGGCCCTGCAGGAACACGCCAGCCGCAACGTCAATTCAGGAAGAAATGTGGTCATCTGCGGCGATTACAATGTCGCCCACATGCCGATCGACCTTGCGAACCCCAAGTCCAACGAGAAAAACCCCGGGTATCTGCCCGAGGAACGGGCCTGGATGACTTCTTTTCTGGATTCAGGCTTCATTGATACCTTCCGGAAATTCGACGACCGGCCCGGCCAGTACTCCTGGTGGTCGTACCGTATGAACGCGAGGGAAAAGAACATAGGCTGGAGAATCGATTATTTCTGTGTCAATTCCGGATTCAACGAGCCGGTAAGAGGTGCCGGGATACAATCGGATGTCTACGGTTCGGACCACTGCCCGGTTTCGATTGAACTTGATATAGAACGGTGAAAGACAGGATGCAGATGCCCGGGTACGAACAACTGTCGAATGTCCTGAATGCGATCAAACAGATGCCCCCAGGGGTTGATTCGGCGCTGCCTGAGATTTTTTTCGAAAAGCACTATCCTGAGGGATCATTTTTCGTAAAGGCGGGGGAGCATGCCAGGTATTTCGGGTTCGTCGTCAAGGGATTGTTCCGGTATTTTTATGTCGATATGGAAGGCAAGGAGCGGATAAAGACCTTTGTTAAGGAAAACGAGTTTGTCGTGAGTTATGCCAGCCTGATCACCGGAACTGAAAGCGCGTATTACATCGAAGCACTGGAGGACAGTGTCGTTCTGCAGGTCGACCGGGAGCCGTTTCTCGATGGAGTGGAACATGACGCTTTCTGGGGAACAATTTCGCGAAAATGTATCGAACGGCTGTTTGTGGAGAAAATTCGGAGAGAGGCCTCGTTTCTCATGGAAGACGCGATGACCCGTTATGAAACCTTTGTTTCGGAACACGGAGACCTGCATAACCGTCTGCGTTTGAAGGATATTGCGTCGTATCTTGGCATGACTGATGTCTCTTTAAGCAGGCTTCGGCGTATCCGTTCTTAACCTATGTAAAGGTATATCAAGACGGTAGATTGTATACTTTTTCCATACTTGGTTTTTTAGGAGCGGATATGGAATATCTCATTCAGAAACACAGACAGTTTTCCCGGGAGAATCGGAATAAAAGTCCTTTATACAGAATAGAGCGGCTTGAGAGGCTTGAGACTGCGATCAGGGCTCACAGGCACAGTCTCATTGAGGCGTTGAAAGCGGACATGAAGAAACCGGACATGGAAATCTATTCGGCGGAATTCGGACTGGTGCTGCACGAGCTTGAGTATGCAAAAAAACACCTGGCACATTGGATGAAACGGAAGCGGGTGGCCCGCGGAGGGTATGTGCTTCCCTCGCCATTTGGAGCCGCGTTGATCATCGGTACGTGGAATTACCCTGTACAACTGACATTGGTTCCTGTGGTCGCTGCTATCGCTGCAGGTAACGGCATTACTGTTAAACCGTCGGAGCTGACCCCTGAAACTGCACAAGCGTTGAAGGTGTGCATTGAAAGCGCTTTCCCGCCCGATGACATCGCGGTTCTTACAGGCGGGCCTGATGTGGCCGCCACTCTGGTTGATTCCGGATACGACAAGGTGTTTTTTACGGGCAGCTCCAGGATCGGGGCAATTATTGCCGAAACTGCGGCCCGTCATCACTGCAGCGTTACCCTCGAACTTGGCGGCAAGAGCCCTGTGATTGTAGGAACCGACTGCAAGCTTGATTTCGCGGCGAAAAGAATAGTCTGGGGAAAATTCTTAAATGCCGGGCAAACATGTATAGCGCCTGACTATGTTCTTGCGCCGCGTGCAACGGTCAAGGCGCTCGTACGGGAAATGCAGTCAGCCCTTACCGAATTCTACACGGACACACCCAGAGAAAGTCCTGATTATGCCCGCATTGTCAATGAAGCACATTTTGACAGGCTGTCACAACTGATAGATGCAGAAGGGATAGATGCTCACCGGGATCGGAGTGAATGCTATATTTCACCGGTAATTGTGGAGTGCAGGGAGGATTCAACCCTTATGAAGGACGAAATTTTCGGCCCAATCCTTCCGGTATTATCTTATGAATCAGAAGACGAGATAGCCGCAATTGTAGGCCGTCACAAAAACCCTTTAGCAGTTTATGTGTTCTCAAAAAACAAACAGTTTACTGAGCGCATATTGGACGGGCTGGAGTACGGCGGGGCCGCGGTAAACGATGTGATAAGTCAGGCTACCGATCCTCGGATTCCTTTCGGGGGCCGAGGGGCAAGCGGTATGGGTTCGTATCATGGCAGATACGGTTTTGAGGCGTTCAGCCATTTGAAAGGAATCGTGTACAAGAGACAGGGTGCAGCCGGCTCCATGGCGTTTCCGCCGTATAGACCTCTTCCTGAGTGGGTCCGAAGGTTGATTTTCCGTATATAGTATATGCACAGCCTGGGTGTTTTCTAGTTAAAATTCTTTATGAGGCTTACCTGATTGCCTTTTTCGTTGTATTTGACTGTGTCGAAGGCGCTCAGCGTCATAAAGAGCCCCCGGCCGTGTTCCAGGATCTCTTCCTGGTGCCGGTGGGCGTTTTTCAGGAATGAGCGGTGGTCGAATCCCGGTCCCATGTCGGTAACACGGTATATAGCGCGTTTTTGGGTTATGGAGTATTCAATGGTTACCGTACGGTCCTTGAACTCGTCCATTTGCTGACGTTCCTGGATAAACTCGAAGTACTTCTGTTCCTGCTGGGCCCTTGATTTGTCGTCGAATGAAATTTCCAGGTTTCCGTGTTCCACCGCGTTTATAATGATTTCCCGCAGGCATATCATCAGGTAGTTGGCTTCTTCTGCGTCCAGATACCGCTTGAGGGAATGGGTGATGCGTCTGGTAGCCTCGTCGGCCGCGCTCAATGTGCTTTCTATTGAATAGACTTCCCGCCCTTCCACAAAACATTCCATTAAAGGGTCTTCGTCTTCGGGACGCACATGAAGAAGAATTTCACTTTGGTTCATGGCGGTAATGGCCTCCAGTCGTATTCTGCATGTTTTCGGTTCTCCCAGGGGAGTGCGGATGCGGAATTTCAATTCCTTCGGCTTTTGAGATTGGGAAAGCGACCTCATTGCCCTGTCTATGGAAAGAATACCCTGATTCCGCTCAACTTCTTGTCCATAGAGTATATCGCGCAAATTCAAATTTTCAGTTCCCGGCCGGTCCAGACCGAAGAGGGACATGGCAGCGGCATTGCCTTCTATAAAAGACAGTTCCTCATCCAGAAGGGCCACGGGATCGCTTGTACCCTCAAAAAGGCAGCGGTATTTCTTTTCGTTTATGCGAAGAAGCTGGGATGTGGCAGTGAGGTCCTGAATACGTTCTTCCAGAGTCTGGTTGAGTTCATGGAGACGGACATGAAGAAAGTTGAAACGGTTCGCGAGAATGAAAGCGGTGCTCATGGTGAACACGAAAAATCCGTATTTGGTCAGTACCAGGTCCTGATGCAGTACAAGCGCGTCAAAAATATCATAAAAAGCGGTAGCGAACAGGAAAAGTGCGCCGAATACCAGGTTGCCCAGGGCAGATATCCTGAGTCCGTCAAAAATCACCAGGAAAAGATTCCTGCGCTCATCCCGGGGCTGCCGCCGCCAACGCTTGACCTGGTCTATGAAAAACCGTATGACGATGCCGTAGAGGATGTAATACACTGCCATTGCAAGACCGAACACCTGCCATATTCCCAAAAGATCGAACCCGATATGCCGCGGCAGGAATAGAATGCCTGCTATGAGCGAGAAACAGAAAAGGCTGAACACCTTTGTAGTGACTGTGAGCTTTGAATACCGGAGCCAGTCCAGAAAAGCGGCAATAAACGGCATGAGGAGAAACAGACTGGACAGCTCTATAACGAAAATGACCCGGGTATTTGCAATGAAGGAATACACCGTATGGGTGCGGGAGAACAGATAGACTGCCAGATCTGCGGAAAAAAGGCCGTAAAACAGGTTATAGCGGTCCTGGCGGCGGGTAAGGAAAATGAAAATATGGTAAATACCAATGAAAAGGTACAGGCCGATGAAGGTGACAGCGACAACTTCATTGTTCTTTTTCTGCATCTCGGAATACTGTGTGATGTAATAAGGCTGGGCCGAGTGCAGGCCGAGGGGCATATAGGCCGGATCCCCCCACAGCCGTATGACAAGATGGTTGGTGCCGGGCGTCAACAACTCGGGCGCAAAGGGGAAAAACAGGGTCCTGCGGTCATGGTTCCTGGAGATGTTGCCTTCCTTGTCCAGATCAACCGCG
>JAFGQL010000175.1 GCA_016935695.1 Spirochaetales bacterium | reverse complement strand
GAATACCGGAAATCCAGGGCAATCAATTCACGGATAACCGGCTCTTTCAACGAAAACATATCGGGTATCCGCGTCGTCAAGGCGCTGGTGAGGGAATCCAGAAATTCGGAAGCCTTCAGCCGCCTGAATGATGACATGTTTTCCGCCTCATACCGGGCCGCGTGGCTGTCATCCATGTTTCTGCCAGTGGTGCAACTCCTCACGTCTCTGGGTCTTGCCATTATTCTGTGGTACGGGATCCTTCCCTCCACCATAGGAAGGTTCACTATCGGCTCCCTCCAGGCTTTCATTGGCTACATAGGGTTCATGATGTGGCCCATACAGAATATTGCCAATGTGTATGCTTCCATGCAGAATTCCATCGCCGGCGGAGAACGGGTGTTCTCACTCCTGGATACTCAACCTTCCATCCATAACAGTTCCGCTCCCTTGGCCCTGAAACGGTTTCATGGCGGAATAGAATTCCGGGGTGTACACTTCTCCTATGAAACCGGCAAACCGGTCCTTTCTGACTTCAACCTGAAGGTTGAACCCGGCCAGAAAGTCGCATTAGTCGGACCGACAGGGGGCGGAAAAAGCACTATAGTGAACCTTGTATGCAGGTTTTACGAACCGGTGAGTGGAAGCATTCTGTGGGACGGGACCGATTATACCCGTTATGATCTGATCTCCGTCTATTCCCGCCTCGGCGTCGTTCTTCAGACACCCCACCTTTTTTCCGGGACCATCCGGGAAAATATCCGCTACGGCAGGCTTACTGCAAACGATGAAGAAGTGGAGAACGCATCCAGGCTGGCCCATGCCCATGATTTCATTTCCTGTCTGGAAAACACGTACGATGAGGAAGTCGGAGAAGGAGGCAGCTATTTGTCGACAGGGCAGAAACAGCTGATCAGTATCGCCAGAGCAATACTTGCCAGGCCCGATCTGATCATTCTGGACGAAGCAACCAGTTCCATCGACACCCTCACCGAACATCTGATCCAGCAGGGCCTGGATACACTTCTCGCCGGGTCTACCAGTTTCATCATCGCCCACCGTCTCTCTACCATAAAAGACGCCGATATCATTCTGTATATTGATCAGGGCCGCATTACCGAATCGGGAACCCATGGAGAGCTTCTGCGTATGCGGGGCGCGTACTACGCTTTGTATACAAATCAGTTCAGAACCGACAGGGAAAAAGAACTCGGTATTGATACGGGGCTGTAAACCTTTCTGTTCACTCCCGGCTTTTGTACCGGGACAGAAGAAAGGACTCAGGGCATGTGGAGTATTTCCCTGGGTTTAGAACCGTTCTGGGGGCCAACTATACCGCGGGCCTCCATGTCTTCCACCATCCGGGCCGCGCGGTTATACCCAATTTTGAGCCTTCGCTGAAGATAGGACGCCGAAGCCTTCCCCGCGGATGTAACTATCTCGATTGCTTTATCCATAAGCGGATCATTGCCGGAATCACCGATGTAGGCGGAATCGATATCCTCATCGTCTATGAATATCTCGTCGTCTATGTATTCAGGCTCGCCCAGAGTTTTCACATGGGCGACAATTTTTCCGACTTCCTCCTCGGAGAGGAACGCGCCCTGTATGCGCGTCAGCTGCGGGTCCCAGGCGCTGGTAAAAAGCATATCCCCTTTCCCCAACAGCTTCTCGGCGCCTACGGCGTCCAGAATAATCCGGGAATCAAATTTTCCTGCCACCATAAATGCAATACGGCTTGGGATGTTCGCTTTTATAAGTCCGGTAATCACATCGATCGAAGGACGCTGGGTGGCAAGGACCAGATGGATGCCCACCGCCCTGGCCATGGCGGCAAGCCGGGCAAGAACCGATTCAAGTTCTTTACCGGTCGTAGCCATCAAATCGGCAAACTCATCGACAATTACCACAATATAGGGAAGCTTTGCTGTAGCAAGCCTCTTCATCTTGATTTTCCGGTTATAGGACTTGATATCCCGCACACCCTGGCTGTCCAGAAGGCTGTAGCGCCGTTCCATTTCATACAAACAATACTGAAGAGCCTGGAACGCCTTCTTTGGCTCGGTAATCACAGGAGTCAGCAGATGGGGAATATCATTGTATAGTTTGAGCTCAACAATCTTCGGATCAATGAGCAGGAGCTTAACTTCTTCCGGTGTTTTACTGCACAAAATGGTGCTGATAAGACTGTTTACGCACACAGATTTCCCCGAACCTGTCGCTCCCGCGATCAAAAGATGGGGTGTCTGGGTCAGCTCAATTATCTGGGACTCGCCGGTTATGTCCTTCCCGAGCACAACGGGAATTTCAAAGGAACCAGCGGTGATTTTTTCGTCATTGATCATTTCATGAAAAGAAACAATTGACCGATCATGGTTCGGGACCTCTATACCCACAGCGTGTTTACCGGGGATGGGAGCCACAATACGCACGCTGGATGCCGCAAGCCGCAGAGCAATATTGTCTGCAAGATTGGTTATTTTAGAAAGCTTTACACCGGGTGCAGGAAGAATTTCATACATGGTGATGACAGGGCCTTTCCGTATGCCCGTCACTTCCGCTTCTATCTTGAACTCTTCCAAAGTCCGTCTGAGTGTTTCCCCTGCGTCCTTCGTAGTCTTGTCGATAACCCAGTATTTCTTGCTGCCGTATTTTTTTAGAATATTGTCTACCGGAACGCTGTAGTTCTCATAGGATGTTTTTTTTTTGTCATCGTCGTCCATCAGTTCTTCCTGAAGGACCTTTGACCCTTTATTTTCCAAAAGATCGGTATCATATTCGTCTTCGTCCAGATTTTCGTCCAGCTCCTGGGGATCAATCACTATCGAAGCAGGATCCAGTGCCGTTTCTTCTTCATACTCCAGAGCCAGTTCCATATCTTCAGGCAGGGGCTGACCATCCAGTCCGCCTTTCAGTCCGCCTGTTGCAGGTTCAATAACCACCTGATGTCCGTCCTCAAGCACGTATGACGGCGGATCATAGGGTTCGGCTTCTTCATCCTGCACTGCTTCCAGATCCGAGGCCGTATCATCTCCGTAAAGATCCTCTAAGAATTCCTCTTCTGTCTCTTCAAGCTCTTCGACCTCTTCTGCGTCGTACAGCTCTTCGAGATCCGAAGGGTCGCTTTTTGTCAACTCTTCAATTTCACCATATATATCGTCCGTCTCTTCTTCATAACCTTCATCGTAAACGGCTTCGTAATCATCCTGTAACACCCGCTCTACGAGACCTTCTACGTCGCCGCTTGTTTCATACAGATCCTTGTTGGCGCCTTTGGGGCCTTCCTTGACAATCTCTTCTTCAGAAACCGGCGTACTACCCCCAAACCCTGCCGACGGTACTCCGGATTTCACAGCCCGGGGCGATTCCAGTATTTCATCTTCCAATTCTTCCAGGTTTTCCGGTTCAACGGCAGCACTGCTGTCAGGCTCAGGACCATCCAGGACAGCAGTTCCTTCAGATGACACAGAGCGGCCCCGTACAATAAGCTGTCCATTATTGTCCCGCGTCAGTTCCACCGGCTGGTAGTGTTCCATATAGGACCCTGTTCCCAGCGGCGGCATTTCCGGCATCTCCGGAAGATCAAATCCATCATCCAGGTCGTCGCTTCCTTCAGGTTCTGCAGTTTCGTCCCTGTATCTTTCAGACACATTACTGTATCCGGCACCTGCTCCTTTACGCTCGTAAAACCTGATGCAAATAACCGCAAGCTCAATCAGTGCCGCGATGGAAAAGAATACAAAAGCAGTGTCCCTGGAAAGAAGAAGGTCTTTTGTCTGTTCAAGCAGGGGGTGTAAAACCTCGTCCAGCATAAAATGAAGCCCCAGGCCGAAGGTGAGTACCGGTAAAAACAGAAAACTCAGGAAGGTAACCGCCTTACGGTAATCAGTCCCGGATACAAACAGATACGCACAGATAATGAGATAGGCCGGAATGTAGAAGCTGCTATAGGAATAACTCGAAAAGAACAGGTCACCAGGGTACGTGAACAGATCCGGAAGAGGAAATTCCGGGTGAATGACCACAAGCAAGAGAGACGCCAGAACAAAGACTCCCAGAAAGAGTACGATAATTGCTGCAATTACTTCAGAAACACGAATTTCCACCGGGGACCCTCCACCCTTAGATTATCGGAAAGCCCCAAAAAAATATTAGCGGATGAACAACAAACCGGTCACTCCCAGGGGAATCAGATAAAAACTGAAATAATGCAGTTTCCCCCCCTTTATGAACTTGAGGAGCAAAAGAAGGGAAATGAAGCCTGAAACAAAGGCCGAGATGATGCCGGTCACCAGAGGGACAGGACCTACCTGAGCGGTCAGTTCCAGTCCGTCTTTCAACTCCAGTACTAAGGCACCCAATATTGCCGGGACCGAAATAAGAAAGGCGTACTCGCCGGCACGTTCCCGGGAGAGTCCGGCCATAATGGAAGCGGTTATCGTTATTCCGGAACGGGATATACCGGGAAATACCCCCAGACCTTGGGCAATTCCGACAATAAACCCGGTACGGATACCAGGTTCTCTCTGCCCGGCCGTTTTTATGACAAGAGGAAGAAACAAGATGATACCCGTAACGATGAATAAAGCGAACACAAGCCGGGGTGCGTCCTGTATACCAAGCTTCTCTATGGCAACGCCGATTATCCCGGTAAAAAAGGTGGCCACAAGGATGGACACGATAGTTAAGTGCGCTGTTTTCGTTTCAGCCGATTTGTTCTTTGTGAACACCTTGCCGAGAGAAACCAGGAGGCTCATCACTTTCTGACGGAACACGATTACCACTACCACAAGCGTCGCCACATGCAGGAGAATATCGAACAAAAGAGGGACATCTCCCAGACCTAAAATAGTTTTGGACACAGCCAGGTGTCCGGAACTGGACACAGGAAGAAACTCTGTCACCCCCTGGAGTATTCCCAGCATCAGACCTTCCAATATGCTCATTTGTTCATCTCCGTTCGTCGTGTATTAAACATATAATCAAACACGTCCCCTGCATCCGCAGTTGTGTAGGTTCTTCCGTAGGCCAGGGCGCTTCGGGTTATTTTTTTTACATAATTCCGCGTCTCTTCATAAGGAATGAGCTCTACCTGCAAATCCGCAGGAATATCTTTCCAGGAATCACGCCACTGACGAACCCGCGAAAACCCCGCATTATATCCCATGAGGGCGTATATTGGCGCCTCTGACCGTTGAATCAGATGATCAAGATACCATCCGCCAAGAGCAATATTACCTGAAGGGTCGGTCAAGTCAATACCTGGCAATTTGAGTCGCCCGGAAACGTCCTTTGCGGTTGCCGGCATTAACTGGGTAAGTCCGACAGCCCCTGCATGGGATACCGCTGCGGGGTTGAAAAAACTTTCAGTACGGATAAGGGCGTATAAAAGCCAGGACGGCAGGCCGTGTTCCAAAGCGGTTTTTTCTACAATGTCTGTATAACCCAATGGATACAAAAGATTATCCGGTGCCTGGTCAATTCGCCAGAGAGCCGCGCGTATTCCCTCCCAGGGTCTGCCGGCTTCATGAAGCAGTCTGGAAAATGCAAGGACGCTGTCGGTGGCAAGCTCATCCTTAAATGGCAGGAGACTTTCATAAGCCAGGCTGGAAAAACCGAAATCGAAAAATCCGGATACAGCGGCAGCATGCCCTTCAGAAATTCCTTCCCTGCCGCCTGAAGCGGGAGCAGGAGAAACCGTATCCGCTTGTATCCCGTTCATATACCCGAACAATGCCCTGTAATATCCGTCACCCTCCCCGGAAGTAATATGAAAGCGTAACAACTCTGCGTCAACCCGGGTCCGATAAATGCCTGTCTGGTCCAGACGGAACACTATATACGACAGATACGAAAGCACGGGCGGAGCGGCAAAGTCCTGAACCCCTAAAAGAAGTTCCTCCAAAGCAGCGTATTCACCCTCCATAAAAAGGGAGTGTCCCCAGTCAGACAGTACATCGCTGAAATACTCAGGATCGTGAACGAAATCCCGGAAGGGAGCAAATTCAGAAAGAGCGGTGCGATGGTGTGTGCGGACCAGACTTTCAAGAACATACCAGGCCATACGCTGGCGGATGTCCGGGTCTTTGGCTTCAGCAGTGCACACAGTGAAATCCTCCAGGGCCTGTACCAAAAGTCCTTTTTTACGAAAAAGAAGACCCCGGTACATGCGTGCTCTGAACTTTACCGAAGGCACAACAGTCCCGGCCGCTATAACACTGTCCAGATACTCTATGCCTCCGCTTACATACAGACCGGAAGACGCGCACATATACAGATCGTCAAGCATGCTCAGTGTCATCAACCGTGGAGGCAGCCCCGTGATAAGGGGAAATGCAGCATCAAATTTTCTTTCCTGAACATACAGTCTGATATTGAGAGATGTAAGGACGTGGGAGTCCACAATATCCGGCAAACCGTGAAGACTGATATAACTCTTGAATCGGTGATGAACCGACGACGCAGGATACTCCATAACCAGCCGTTCCACAAAGGCTTTCCATTCGGGGTGGTGATGCCGGACAGCGTTCACCGCAGCGAAAAGTCCGTATTCAGGGTCCTCAAGGGCTTTGCTGTCAAAACGCTTCTGTAACTGATGCAGGTCCGGGCTTATATCAAGCTCCTGCCAGTACCGCGATTCCACAAGTTTCTTTGCAAGAAGGTAATCACCGGGAAAAAGCCGTGAAAGCCGCGTGCCGATCATTTCCGCTTCTTTGTCCAGGTCATCACGTATTAACAGCTCCATCAGCCTTCTGGCCGACAGCAATGCGAACAGATACTGCCCCCGCTCTGCTTCGTATTCCAGTAAACGGTAGGGCAGCTTTTCATCCGCATAGGTAAAGAATGACAAGAAATATCCGGCACCGGGAGACATGCCGTCAAGATCCCTCAAGGGGTACTTTTCCGCATCACGCGCCGTAAAAATGGGGTGGTACTGCCCGGTTACGGAATGGAGGAACTGTTCTTCAGGCACTCCCCATATTTTCTGCCCGCCGGCGAAAAGGGAATCAGACGTACACAAGATACACAAGAGGATACTGATAATACGCATCATAATCGAACGAAAGATTACTGCCTTGGGTTAGGAATGTAAAGGTCGTTGCCTTCCAGGATCAAATCCGGATCAGGAATATCATTTTCGTCCGCCAGCTCGGGGAAGAGCCATGGATTCTCATAAAAACTTGACGAAAGGTCCCAGAGAGTATCACCCCTCTTGATCTTGTACCAGATACCCGTTATAGACGCCATCTCTGCATCGCGTGCCTCTCCGCTTATGAGCGGCTGGACAGCTTCTGCCTCGCTTACTGCAGGTGCGGCCGGTTCGGCGGCTGCCGCCGGTTCCTCTTTGACCGGTTCCGGCTCCGCGGCAGGTTCCTCCGGCTGTTGAGCGATTTCCGCCGTCTGATCTTCTTTAGCCTGCAGCGGGGGAACCGCGGGGCCGTTGAACAAGCGCATTAAAAAGAGAATAAGAAGACCGATCGCCGCGAGTGCCAGTACCACAAAAAGAATACGCATGAGTATTCCGGGTCCGTCATCCCCCCGGTCGTTTTTCTTATCGTCTTCCGGAAAGTCACCGTATCGTGCTTCCAGAGAATCGTCCTCATCAAATCCCTCTGAATCCAAAGCCTCATCATCTTCCGCGGGGCTTTCATCTTCCATAGAATCATCCATGCCGCTTTCGATATTATCATCCATATCAAGATCGAACTCCGGCACTTCATACACACTTTGATCATCCAGGGTCTGCAGACCAACGCTCAAGCTCTGGCTTTCACCGGTAACCGCATCATTCGCAGTCGCGTGAAGGTTCCCCTCCTCGTCCATGCCGATGACAAGCTCAATATCAGGCGCGCCGCTTTCCGCTTCTTCAATTTCTTCAATTACCAGACTGCCTATATACACCGCGTCGTTGATTTCCTCTCCACTGCCCTTATACAGATCTATCTGTACACTTTCCTGATTATCTTTAACCGTGGTGAGCACAAGTTTCTTTTTGCTGACCATGCCGTCTTTGAGTATCGGGTAATATGTGCCGTTTGCCAGTTTTATACCAATAGTGGAATCGCTCACGATCCCTCCTTTTTGTCCACATGCATCATGCCTGCACATCCTGCCTTCGTTCTGCCGCAGATATTGCAGTAGGGCATAACCCTTCGGACGCTACTAAAAAGCGTAACTTTCACGCACACTTTTGTCAATCAATTTTTATTTTCGGCCTTT